>CAMYIQ010000033.1 GCA_947258465.1 uncultured Erythrobacter sp. | reverse complement strand
CCGCAGCTTGTGGCCGGGATTTGTTCTGGCGAAAATGTCCGTCTCGAGAACCGCAGCAGCCAGTTCGTGGTCGGTCAGCGCGTCAAGATCGGTGCCAGTGAGCACAAAATCCGGATGTTCGAGACCCACCTGCCTGCCAATGGCGGCTGCGGTGCCGGCATGATCACCCGTAATCATTTTTACCCGGATGCCTGCTGCGCGGCACTCGGCGATCGCGGCGACCGCCGAAGGGCGTGGGGGATCGATGAGACCGACCAGCCCGAGCAAAACGAGTTCGCCCAGGAACTCTGCCGGCGGGAGTTTGTGCTCGGCGGGCCTGGCGACGCGTGTAGCGAGCGCAAGAACGCGCTGTCCCCGCGCACTTAATTCATCGATGCGCATACGCCAGTAATCCCTGTCGAGCTCTACGGCGTCGCCGGTAGCGGAGCGCTGGGAGAGGCACATCGAGAGCACCTGTTCGGGCGCACCTTTTGTGGTGATCAGACCTGGACCATTCCGCTTGTGCTGCAGGGTCGCCATAAAACGGTATCGCGCGTCAAATGGTATGGCATCGCTGCGAAACCATTCCCGCGTCAGGGGCTCCAACGCCCCCCCAGCCTTGATCGCGAGGGCCAGCAGGGCACCCTCCATCGGGTCACCGCTGACGGTCCAGCTTCCTCCAGTCTCGTTGAGCTCCGCGTCGTTGCAAAGCGCCGCGACCAGCGCAAGTTCAGACAGCGCCTCGCTATAAGCAGGGTCATCGGAGGCGTGTTCGTTAGAGATTTCACCTTCAGGTCCGTACCCCTCGCCGGCAATTGAGAATGTCTGGTCGGCGAGTGCGACCGATGCCGCCATCATTTCGTTGCGGGTCAAGGTACCGGTCTTGTCGGTGCAAATAATGGAAACAGAGCCGAGCGTTTCGATTGCGGGCAAGCGCCGCACAATCGCATTCCGCCTTGCCATGGCCTGCACACCGATCGCCAGAGTTATCGTCAGCACCGCAGGCAAACCCTCCGGGATCGCAGAGACCGAAAGGCCGACGATGGCCATGAAGACCTCGGAAAATTCCAGGTTTGCGACATAATAGCCGAAGGCAAGCAGCGTTGCGGCGATCAGGAGGATGAGAAGAGTCAGCCATCTGGCAAAGCCGTTCATTTGCTCCACGAGCGGCGTCGTCAGCGTTCTAACGTCCGCCAGCATTCCGCTTATCCGACCGATCTCGGTTTCTTCGGCAGTCGCGATAACGATGCCCCGTCCTTGACCGGCGGTCACCAATGTACCGCTGAACGCGAGCGATGACCGGTCGCCCAAAGATGCGTCCATTGCGACAGGAGCCGGGCCCTTCTCGACGGGGAGGGACTCGCCGGTCAAGACCGCCTCCTGAGCTTGGAGGCCGTAAGCTTCGACGAGCCTGAGGTCGGCAGGAACGCGGTCGCCAGCTTCGAGCAGCACCAGATCGCCGAGGACAAGCTCTTCGCTGCTGATATCGAGCCGCTTTCCATCGCGTATTACGGCAGCATGCGGCGCGAGCATTTGCTGGATCTTCGTCATTGCCTGCTCAGCCCGTCCTTCTTGGGCAAGGCCGATGACGGCGTTCACGATGACGACCGCGAGGATGACGATCGTGTCGATAAGGTGTCCGAGAACAGACGTGATCGCCGCAGCAACGAGCAGCACATAGATAAGAATATTGTTGAAGTGCGACAGAAAGCGGCGGACGATGCTGGGCTTTTGCACGATGCGCGGCCGGTTAGGTCCGAATGCCCGCAGCCGATCAGCCGCTAGTTCGCTGCAGAGCCCATCCGACGTGGCGCCGAGAATGTCGGCGACATAGTCGGCCTCTTGTGCGTGTGCATTCGAAATTGTTGGCCGGCCCGGTGGATCCGCCGACATGCGAAATCAGTCCGCTGCATTTTTGCTGGAGAAGTTTTCGAAGAACCGCCCGAACTCGACCGGAAAAGGGAACACGATGGTCGAACTCTTTTCGCCGGCGATCGTCCCCAGCGCGCCGAGGTAACGCAATTGCATCGCTTCGGGCCGACTGGAAAGGATTTCGGCCGCTTCGTGGAGCTTCTGCGCTGCCTGCTCTTCGCCTTCGGCGTTGATCACCCGTGCCCGCCGTTCGCGCTCGGCCTCGGCCTGCTTCGCCATGGCCCGAACCATGGTTTCATCGATATCGACATGCTTGATCTCGACGTTGGCAACCTCGATTCCCCATGCGTTGGTGTGCGTGTCGATAATATCCTGAATATCCTTGTTGAGCTTGTCGCGCTCGGCGAGCAGTTCATCGAGTTCGTGCTTCCCAAGCACGGAACGCAAGGTCGTCTGCGCAAGCTGGCTGGTAGCGTCGACGAACTGTTCGACCTGGATGATCGCGCGCTCGGGATCGATAACGCGAAAATAGATGACGGCATTCACGTGCACCGAAACATTGTCCCGCGAAATGAGATCCTGGGTAGGCACATCGAGCACAACGGTTCGCATATCGACCCGCGCGATGGTCTGGATAAAGGGAAAGACAAGGATGAGCCCCGGCCCTTTGACGCCGGTGAATCGACCGAGCGTGAAAAGCACGGCGCGCTCATACTCGCGCAGGATCCTGATGGAGCTCGCTGCAAGCAGCACGGCGATAAATATGGTGCCAAGGATTAGGGTGGAATTGCTTATCATGATGCCCTCCTTTCGAGGTTGCGATCGCCGAGCATTCGGCACGGCCTCGCGCCATCGGCCCGCTCTGGAAAAGACACGAGAAGCGCCCTCCGGATGCCTTTAAGGACGAGCAGCCGACCTGCTGATTACAGTTCCGCTCGACGCGCGCGGGAAGCCGGCATCGCGCGCTATCGAATCCAAGTTCACCGCGATGGCAGGGTTTGATCGCCTGGAATCTTCGAGGATCGCGGCAGCTCTTCATTGTCGAAGAATCCGCAGGTTGCTTGCCTCTTAATCGTAATGTGTCGGCCTGGCTGCCGTCTGATGATGCAAGGCCCAATCACGGCGTCGCACATCATCGCGGCTTCGCATGTCGGCCGGGGCGATCATTCCAAGCACGCTTTCGGAAAGGCTTGCGAGACGACAAAGGGATCAAGAAGTGCACAATTCTGGATGCGAAAACCATCAGAAGCGAAGCGGGAAGCCTCTGCTTGCCCCCCGCGCAAGCGCGGCGTCAGGCTCGCTCATCGCAGCGGCTGTTGCTGTAGCGGCGGCCACACCAGCAGCCGCGCAGACAACAGTCTATGAGAGCGACGATGTCTCCCTAGACGTTGCCGCCGATGCGACGGCTGTTGTCTTCACGCAGAACAATTCCTGGTTCGGCGAGCCGGAAACCAATATCGGGGCTGACACCGACAGCTGGGCAGAACTCGCGTTCGAACCCCAGCTTTACCTGACCGTTCGCAATGTCCTTGGCGGTGAGCTTTCGGCGGGTGTCTCGACCGTCACGACAAAGACCTACGGCGAGAGCGCCGACGGCCTTGCCGTGGGTTTCGACGATCCCGGCGCGACGACGCTCGAGAAACTCTATGTGGGCTGGAAGACCGAGATTGGTCCCAACGACACAATTGAGATCTTCGGCGGTGATTTCGACTACCAGATCGGAACAGGTTTCCTGATCAAGGACGGTGGCCGCGACGGGGGCGACCGCGGAGGTTTCTACCTTGGTGCACGATCGGCCTCGCGCGGCAGCGCCTTGCTCCGCGTCAAGACAGGCGACCTCCTGCTTGAAGGCTTCTATTTAGGCAATAATCCCGGGCGAAGCGGCATTCGTGCACATGTCGTCGGCGCCAATGTCGAGTATGAGCTTGCCGAAGAGGTGTCGATCGGCGCTACCTACATTGAGGTCGCGCATTTCGATGACCCGGTGACCGCTGGCACCGCCGAAAACCTCAAGGCATATGATTTTCGCGGGTCTGCAAAGGTTACCGACCAGCTCACCTTTTCAGGCGAATATGCCGTGCAGAGCGGGGCCGGTTTCTACGACGGCAAAGGGTGGTACCTACAGGGCGACTACGGTTTCGATAGCCTGCCTCTGAACCCGACGCTCACCTACCGCTACGCGGAGGTCACGGGCGACGATCCCGCAACGCTGAAGAATGAGGAATTCATCCCGCTGGCATACGGGTTCACCGATTATGGGCAATGGTACCAGGGCGAGATCACCGGCAACTGGATCTTCGCCAACTCCAACCAAAAAACCCATATGGTAAAGGGAACAGCGACACTCACCGAGAGCCTCGCACTCACCGCATCCTGGCTCAATATCTCACTCGATGAGCCGGGACAGCTGGGCGTCACAGACGCGGCATTCGGCAACGAGTTCGACGTCTTCATCGACTGGCAGGCGACCGATCGCCTGTTTCTGTCCCTCGCTGGCGCGGTTCTAGTGCCTGGCGAGGGAGCGAAGCAGCTCACCGGCGGATCCGGCACCTGGTCGCACGTCATGCTTTACGCTTCGGTTTCTTTCTAGGAGGTATGATCATGTCGGACACTGCCGCTGCGCACGGGTCACCCTCCAGCTCCAGGCGCTTCAAATTTCCCACCGCGTATACAATTCTCTTTGCCCTCATCGCATTGGTCGCCGCGGGCAGCTGGGTCATTCCGGCAGGCCAATATGAGCGGATTGAGAATGCCGAACTGGGGCGCTCGGTCCCGGTCCCCGGAACTTACGAAACCGTAGACGCGAACCCGCAGGGCATATTCGACGTACTGCTGGCGCCGATCGCCGGGTTCTACAATCCCGAAACCTATGAAGCCCAGGCCATCGATGTCGCGCTTTTCGTGATCATCATCGGCGGCTTCCTCGGCGTCGTCACGCGAACCGGGGCGATTGACCGCGCCATCGAACGGTCAATGGGAGCGCTGAAGGGAAGAGAGGTCTGGATGATTCCCATCCTGATGGCAGTGTTTGCCGCCGGTGGGACGACCTACGGCATGGCCGAAGAATCGCTCGCATTTTACGGACTACTTATTCCCGTCATGCTCGCGGCCCGCTTCGACGCCGTCGTTGCGGTTGCGGTCATTCTCCTCGGCGCAGGCGTCGGTGTCCTGGGATCGACCATCAATCCGTTCGCGACGGTCATAGCCGCCAACGCGGCAGGAGTGCCGTTCACCTCCGGACTGGGCCTGCGCGTCTTTATCCTGGTGAGTGGATGGGCGATCTGTTCGGCTTATGTGGTCCGCTACGCGCTCAAGGTGCGTGCCGATCCGTCGAGATCGATCGTTGCCGACGAGAGCGCAGCGATCGCCGCGCGGTTCGCGAGTGACGGCCATGACGCACAGGCGCCGCTGAGCAGAACGCAGGTCCTGACCCTGATCATTTTCGCGGCGACATTCGGTATCATGATCTGGGGCGTCGCCTCACAAGGCTGGTGGATGGACAAGATGTCGGCGCTTTTCATTGCGGCATCGATCCTGGTTGGCGTTGTTGGGTGGATGGGAGAGCAGAAATTCATCGATGCCTTCATGGCCGGCGCGAAAGACTTGCTCGGCGTCGCGCTTATTATCGGAATCGCGCGCGGCATCGTCGTAATCATGGATGCCGGTAAAATGACCGACACCATACTGAACAGCGGAGAGCAGGCCTTGGCGGGCCTAGGCGCGGTTGGTTTCATCAACACCATCTTCGGGATCGAGGTCGGTCTGTCCTTCCTCGTCCCATCATCATCGGGGCTGGCTGTCTTAAGCATGCCGATCCTCGCGCCACTTGCAGATTTCTCCGCGGTCGACCGGGCGCTTGTGGTCACCGCCTACCAGTCGGCGAACGGCCTGGTGAACCTCATCAACCCTACTTTCGCTGTCGTGATGGGCGCGCTCGCCATTGGCGGCGTTCCCTATCAGCGGTGGCTCAAATTCATGTGGCCGCTGCTGCTTATCCTGACGGTGCTGATCATGAGCTCGCTCAGCCTCGCAGCTGCGCTTGGGTAAAACCAAGCTGCTCGAACATTTGCAAAAAGGACATCTTCAATGACCGGATTTGGCGTTCATTCCGAAATAGGCAAGCTCCGCAAGGTTATCACCTGCCAACCGGGTCTGGCGCATTCCCGCTTGACGCCGGCGAATGCCGACGCGCTTCTCTATGACGACGTGCTGTGGGTGCAGGAAGCGCGCACCGACCACGCTGATTTTCGTATGAAAATGAGCGCAAGAGGGGTCGAAGTCTACGAGTTTCACGACCTGCTCGGCGCTGTCCTCGCGATCCCCGAAGCGCGGGCATGGG
>CAMYIQ010000032.1 GCA_947258465.1 uncultured Erythrobacter sp. | reverse complement strand
TAGCGGACAGCTAGTGCTTCCCCGACTTTCACCGGGGGACCGGCTATCCGATTATGTTGGCGACCAATGCTGCGAACGGTGAAAGCCGTCAGCGCCGCGTCGGTGAGGGCCATCTAGGCCCCGACCCGGATTCGGTCAACGCCTTTTTGCGGAATTATCGAAACATTCATGCAAAACCAAATAATTCCAACATCTTAGAACTCACACCCAATCACACATACCCAGCCCCCAAAGGTAATCAGAAACCACAAGCCGAGATAAGCCACGGCGACACGAACCCAAGAGGCCAGAATCGAACAAACGACTCACAGGCAGGCTCTCTATATAGAAGTTCGCGCATCTTTCCCTTCGCGCCACCGCATCAGGCAGGCCCGCACCCTTGGGGGTGGCGCGCCCGCAGACGTACCGCTGTCGCGATTCAGCCGCTCAGGCAGGGCGCCCAGCTCCAGATTAGCAGATTACGCCAGGAAACGCCTGTTGGACATCAGAATGTGCTCAAGTTTGGCGCGTATTGCGGCGTATTCGGGTGCACATATGCACGAGCATCGGTGTAAGGAGGCGTCTCAACGAGGAATTACAAGGATATCGATACCGAACACCAGGGCAATACTGCCCCCCCTGCTCCCGAAATCGCCAATCTCGAACGGCTCGATGAGCGCCTGCGATGGCTGTCGTCTTGGACGATCCACAATGCCAACCACCTGCGCGAAAATCGCGACGGGCTGAAGGTTGGCGGGCATCAAGCCAGTTGCGCTTCGATGACGGCGATCATGGCGGCACTTTACTTCCATGCGCTCGGCCCGAACGATCGCGTTGCAGTGAAGCCCCATGCAGGCCCGGTGCTGCATGCGATCAATTACCTGCTCGGGCGCCAAAGCCTCAACAAGCTAAAGACTTTTCGCGCTTTCGGAGGGGCGCAGAGTTACCCCAGCCGTACCAAGGACAGCATCCCGGTCGATTTCTCGACCGGGTCGGTAGGGTTGGGCGTCGCGATCACCGCCTTTGCCAGCTTGGTCCAGGATTACGTCATCGCGCATGGCTGGAACGCGCCCGAAAGCGCGGGTCGGATGGTCGCGTTGATGGGCGATGCGGAGCTGGACGAAGGCAACATCTATGAATGCCTGATCGAAGGCTACAAGCACGACTTGCGCAATTGCTGGTGGATCATCGACTACAATCGCCAGTCGCTGGATGCGACCACGGCGGACCGGATGTTCCGGCGGTTCGACGACATTTTCGAAACTTGCGGTTGGCGGGTGGTCACGCTCAAGCATGGCAAGATGCAGCAGGCGGCATTCGCCCGGCCCGGTGGCGAGGCGCTGCGCGATTGGATCGAAAACTGTCCCAATGCCGATTTCGCCGCGCTCACCTACCAAGGCGGCAGCGCGTGGCGCGAACGGCTCGAGCGGGATCTGGCCGACAGGGAGGCCACTCTCAAACTGCTCGCGGATTACGACGATGTCGCACTTCATTTGCTGATGACCAATCTGGGCGGCCATTGCATGGAAAGCCTGGTGGAAGCTTTCGACGGCGCAACCGACGAAAAGCCGACGGTGTTCATCGCTTATACGGTCAAGGGCTTTGGCCTGCCGTTGGCGGGACACAAAGACAACCATGCCGGGCTGATGACGCCGACGCAGATCGGCGCCTTGCGCGAGGAAATGGGTATCGCCGAAGGCGAAGAGTGGGAGCCCTATGCCGGGCTGGGCGGCAATGCGGCGCAGGCCCTGAGGGATTTCGTGCAGAAATCGCCGCTGGCCGCGCGCGAACCGGAGAGCCCGGCCGACGCTTATCCCGTGCCGCAGCTTCCCGTTCCTTCCGGGGCGATACAATCGACCCAGGGGGCTTTCGGCAAGGTCCTGCACGAACTCGCCAAGTCGGATAGCGAGCTGGCCACCCACCTCGTTACCACTTCCCCCGACGTCACAGTGTCGACCAATCTGGGCGCCTGGGTCAACCAACGCGGCTTGTTCCGGCGCCAAGAACTGAAAGATGTGTTTCAGAACGCGCGTATTCCCTCGACTCAGAAATGGTCCGGCCATGCGGCGGGCCAACACCTGGAACTGGGAATCGCCGAACACAATTTGTTCCTGGCGCTGGCCGCCTTCGGCCTTGCCGGGCCGTTGTTCGGCAAACGCGTGCTCCCGATTGGCACGGTTTACGATCCCTTCATCGCCCGCGGTCTCGATGTGCTCAATTATGCTTGTTACCAGGATGCGCGCTTCATGCTGGTGGCGACGCCATCGGGCCTCACGCTCGGCCCTGAGGGGGGCGCACACCAATCAATCAACACGCCGCTGATCGGCATGGGGCAACCCGGCCTGACCTATTTCGAACCCGCTTTCGCCGATGAGCTGGCGCTGTTGATGGAATGGGGCTTTGGTCACATGCAGCGCGATGATGGTGGATCGGTCTATCTGCGCCTATCGACCCGCGAGATCGAACAGGTCGCGCGCGACGACGACGACGATGGCTGGCGTGCGGATGCCATCAAGGGAGGCTATTGGCTCAAACGCCCCGGATCCGAGGCCCAAGCGGCCCTGGTGTTTGCTGGCGCTATCGCGCCCGAAGTACTGCAGGCCTGGGCAATGCTGGCAGAGGATGTCGAAGGACTGGGGTTGCTGAACGTCACTTCCCCCGACTTGCTCCACCGCGACTGGTCCGCACGACAGGCTTCGCGTTGGCAGGGCGGGGCCGCGCCTCCGTCGCATGTCGAAACGCTGCTCGGCGCGCTGCCTGCCGGGGCGGGTTTGATCACCGTGATCGACGGCAGTCCCGGCGCGCTGTCCTGGCTGGGCGGAGTGAGGGGTCAGCGGGTCAGTGCGCTTGGCACCGACAGGTTCGGACAGACCGGCGATCTTATCGACCTGTATCGTGAATACCGCCTCGATCCCGATGCGATCGTCGAAGCGGCCGCCGAATTGTTCCTGAGGTAGATGGTATGTCGATCGAAGTCGCCCTTCCCGCCCTGTCTCCGACGATGGAATCGGGAACACTTGCCAAATGGCTCATCTCCCCCGGCGATACTATCGCTGTTGGCGACTTGCTGGCCGAAATCGAAACCGACAAGGCGACGATGGAATTTGAGGCCACTGAAGGGGGCGTGGTTGCGGCATTGAAAGTGACCGCGGGGACCGAGGATATTCCGGTCGGCACGGTCATTGCGATACTGGCGGAGGACGGTGAGGCGATGCCGCTTCTCGGCGACGATCAGGCCGAAGCGCACGCTGCGGCGACGGCCGATGAATCCGCCACCGCAGATCAAGCCCCGCCACCACCGCTCTCTGCCGCTATGATAATCGAGGCTCCGCGCACGGCTGCGGCCGCGCCGGTCGATCCCGATGCCGATACAACGCCGTTGGCAGGCAAGCTGGCCGCCGCCAAGGGAATGGACCTTAATGCGATGCGCGGGAGCGGGCCCGACGGACGTATCCTGTGGCAGGACATCGTTGCCAATCATACATCGCAGGACAAGTCGAGCGCGCCTGCCAAAGTCGTTGCGGGCGATCAGGCGAACGGGCCGGTGTCGGACGTCCCCCATGATGCCGAACCGCTAAACGGGATGCGCAAGACCATTGCGCACCGCCTGAGCGAATCCAAACAGACGGTGCCGCATTTCTATCTATCCGTGACCTGCCGGATCGATGCGTTGATCAATCTTCGCCAACGGCTCAATGAGGAGCTGGTCCCGGACGGGATCAAGCTTTCGGTCAATGACATGCTCATCCGCGCCATGGCCGGGGCATTGCAGCGCGTACCCAACGCCAATATCGGCTTCGGCGGCGACACGCTCTATCGCTATCACCGCGTCGATATTGCGATGGCGGTCGCGGTCGAAGGCGGGCTGGTAACGCCGGTAATCCGCGATGCCGGGGCGAAGAGCCTCGCCGCGATCGCTGCGGAGGCGCGCGATTTAGCCGAAAGGGCGCGCGAAGGTCGGCTCATGCCCGACGATTACCAGGGCGGCACCGCCTCAATCTCCAATCTCGGTATGTATGGCATCGACGCGATGGGGCCGATCATCAATCCGCCGCAGGGCCTGATCCTGGGTGTGGGATCGAGCCGCGAGGGGCCGTGGTCGCAAGATGGTGCGATCGTTTCCGCCCAACTGCTCACCGCGACGGCCAGTTTCGACCACCGCGCCATCGACGGATCGACCGGAGCCGATTTCCTTGCCGAATTCCGCAGGTTGACCGAACAGCCAATGCTGATGCTTGCCTAGCGGTAACGGGTCGGCTGGATCCTTGATACCGGGGCCCATTCATCGCTCGCAAATTCAAGGGACTCAGAGCAGCTTTCGCACGTTGGCGAACCCAGTGATTGGAATGGCGTATGTCCTTCTAAATATATGCGCATCAGACCGAACCGCCGAGGTCTTCACGCGACCGATTTTCAGTCGCGCATCGTATTGATTTCATTATTCTGGCCGGTCATTTCCCATCGGATGAGCGAAATCGGGATTGACCCTGCAGCCCGGAAACGATCGTGGAACGACTTGATGTCGAACCTATCGCCTTCCTGCATTGCGACGTCAGCCATGAGCTTTTCCAGTTCGATTTTCCCCATGTAGTATCCGATGCCGTAGCCGGGTTGACGCAAATAGAGCTCGATATCGAACTGAGCCACGGCATCACCAGGCTCCATCCACTTGGGTGTGCGAGCAACTAGCGAGGCATTTGCTTCTGCCCAAGTCCAGGAATTCTTCTGCATCATCAGTTCAGGCAAAATGCGGGCTGCGCGTTTGGCGCCCAAGATATAATCGATCTCCCGCGTCTTCGGTCTGTCGTCGAGCAGCCCCGCCTGCAGAATCATCTCCTCGAGATAGAACGCCCATCCCTCGTTGCGCACCCCGTTCACAAAGAACATACGCGGCTTCCCACGGATCGGGCGCGTATCGCGCGCAGCCTGCAATCCATCAAAGGCATGGCCGGGAAGGTTATGCGCGCGCAGCGGGCGTCAGTCGCGGAATTCGGCCTGGAAGAAGAAGTGAAGGTCGAGAGGGGGCTCGAACAGCCCCGGCTTAGAAGGATCCTTCTCGAACGGAAACTGATAGGGGCCCTCTTGCGGATCGTGGATGAGATAATCGGGGATCGTGACCCAATCGCCCTCGCGCAAGAACCGTAGGAGATCTTCGTCCTCCGCCTTCCGCTTGGCATCGAATTCGGAACGGGTTCGGATCGGAGCCGGCATTGGAATGTCTCGATTGCGATGTTCCTCTATCTTCAGGAATGCGATCTGGCGCTGATACTCGCGCTCGCCAAGCGTTTCGATCTCATTCACCGAATAGGGGAGCAGCAGGACGTTTTTCAAATACCAGGCATAATTCTCCCGCCCTACTCCACCATGCGCGGGAAGCTGCGCCTCGATGCTTTCCAACCACGCCTTAAAGTCGCGGGCAGCGGTTTGCGCACGGCGTGCCGGCGCGACCAGTTCGGGCTGCAATCGCGCCGCTTCTTCGGCCCGAAGCCTAGGTTGGTCGTACTGTAGAACGCTGGATCGCGCTTCCACGGCTGAAGAACGCGGTGCTGAAATTCGAACCCGCGCATCTCGGCCAGCACGACCATGTAATCGACGCGCTGCGAAATCGGCCAGTTGCTATCGTCGATGGCGCGCAATCGGGATTGAAGAGCCTTCAGCTCCGCATATTGGCGCGCCATGGCCTCTGGCGAATAGTCGGGAACGCCCTTTACCATCGGCGGTGGTACGATAGCCCGAAAGTGCGAATAGAGCAGCTGAAGCGCACGATAGCCGCTGGGCTCGGTCTGGTCCTGCGCGGCAGCGGGCGTGGCAAGCATCATCGGCATGGCTACGATCGACATCAGGGCAGCGGCGCCGCGTAAGACAAGTTTCATCAATCCCTCCCAGTCGGCACCCGGTCGCGTGGCCAATGCTTCATCGGTGCGACGTGCAGCGCCACGCTTCTGGCATCCTACACTTTCGGTAATCTGGTAACCGGCCTCACCCACGCAATGGTGTGGGACGGGCAGATTATGCCCCTGCCATAGCCGTGTACATGCCCATATTGCTTGTGCTGCTACCGTTAGCGGGACGTTCTCGATTGGGAAAAAGGCTGCCGCTTCATCGAAGCGGCAGCGCAGTGGAGAGGCTCGACCACTCGGCGAGATCAGAACCTCATCCGAGCTCCAATCGAGAAAGTGCGGCCATTGC
>CAMYIQ010000031.1 GCA_947258465.1 uncultured Erythrobacter sp. | reverse complement strand
GCGACTATCCTTGCGCCACTGGCCGCGGCCCGGATTGCACTACGAAGGTGGCGCTGCGCCGTCTCGCCATCCTTGCCGCGTTCTTGGCTACGCGCGAACGGCGGATTCATCAGGACGACCGACGGAATGGGGCCGCGATGCAGGTCGGCGATCAGTTCCCCGTCATGCGCAGTGATCGTGGCCGAAGGGAAGATGTGGGCCAGACCATCTCGTCTTGCCGGATCGATCTCGTTGAGGAGCAGCGAAGCATTCTGGAGGGAGCTCCAGAGAGCGAGGGCGCCATTGCCGGCGGATGGTTCGAGGAGTGTGTCTTGCGCGCATAAAGCTGCAGCCTTCGCCATCAGCCAAGCCAGCATCGGCGGGGTCGAGAACTGCTGGAGCTCGACCTGTGTTTCGCTGCGCACATGCCGCGGCGGCAAGGCTGCTTCGAGCCAGTCGAGCCGCGCGTCGGCTTCGTGCACGCTTGTTGCCAGATCGATGCATGAGGACTCCCTAAGCCAGAGCAGTGCGCCGATCTCGACCGCGTTGTTGTAGTCATCGATGGTCCAGGCGCTTCCCCAGTCCGGGGTGCCGGTCTCTTCGGCGAACAGCCCGGAAATGTCGGCACGGGTAAGATGCCGTCCCGAAGCGAGTAGTTCGGCAACTCGGGTGCCGATAGCGTAGGCCAAAGGCATTGACGGCAACTGCTCGCCGGTGGGAAACAGGTCTGATTGAAACATGGCAATTCGTCCTCCTGATGAAGGCATCGGGACACGCCCTCTGCCGGATCAGGAATTCGAGAAGCCCTCTCTCCTCTACGGCGCCGCCTTGCGGCGCAGCCATGCCGTGAGTTCGTCGTTCCAATCGGTGTCGCGTGATGACGGTTTGCGGACATGTACCGTGCGTCCATCGCAAGCATAGGCGGACAGGCCACGCGACGCAGCCAGCTCGCCGCCAGCGTCGTGATCGACGAAGAGATGAAGCTCGGTCACGCTCTCGGGCACACTGACGAGGCCGAAGCGCTCATTCCCGAGGGTCGCCCAGACGGGGACACCGGTGAGAGCATAAGCCGACATTGCGCTTTCAATGCCTTCAGCAAGGCCGAGCTTGCCAGAGGCCGGAGCGAAGAGGCGGACAGCAGATTCACCGAGCGCGCCAAGCGCGCGTTTCGGCTTGTCGAAAGCGGCCTTGGTATTGCCCGAAAGGAACGTGCGATGGACGGCGACCGGCCCCTCGTCGAGGCTGACTGCCGCGATCAGGGCGGGCAAAAAGCGGGTCCGTCCTTTTGGACCAAGCGGCGTTCGTGGATGGAAGCGGAGCGCTGGAGATGCGGCGAGGATGCCGCGGCTCTCAAGATATTCCTTTGCCGGACTGGCACGCAGTGGCTGTGCATCGCGCCAGATCCTCAGCGCTGCCGCCGAGGGTTTGCGGGTGCTGGTCGGTTCGGGGCCGTTGGTGGTCGCAGAAGCTGAAAAAAGCGCCGGTGCCTCGAATCCTTCACGCGCCAATGCAGACAACACGCTCTGCTGATCGCATCCCGCAAAGCAATGGAAGAGGATGGCCTGTCGGCCGAGCGACAGCGTGCGATCATCATGCGCAGGGCAGCAGGCCATGCCCTTGGTGCCGGACCACTTGCCGCCCCGGCTTTCGCAGATCTTGCGGGCGGTGTCCTCAAGCGAGGTACGTGACAGGGTTGAATTCGAAACGGGCATACCGGCTCCATCGCCTCACAATTGCCCCTCCAACCGACCCTCTCTCCTCTCGGATAAGCACGCAAAAAAGCGTTTTCCTACACCTATTTGTTCTATTTATGTTCTCTTGCAGATCGAGGCAAGGTGAAAGGTTATGCGATGCGAATGTATCTGGTGGCCTGCGGTTGCGGTGCGCTAGCGATTGCGATAGCGATAGCGATTTCCGGGTCTGCGCGGGCGCGGGAGTTTCAAGTCTTCGACCATGACCTCAGCAAAGTTGAGGTTACAACCGACAAAGGTCTTGGCTTTAACCCGACTGCAATCGACTTGGCCAAACCAGAAGGCGGCAAGGCTTATATCGATAGAAGCTTCAAGGAAGCTTTGTACGAGCCACTCATCCGGCAAGCTGAAGCGCGATACCAATTACCGCCTCGACTGCTTCAGGCCCTGATTTGGCAGGAATCGCGGTTCAACCCGATGGCGATCAGTCCGGCTGGCGCCGCTGGTCTCGCTCAACTGATGCCGGGAACGGCAAGAGAACTCGGTGTCAGCAATCGCCACGATCCGGCTCAGAACATCGACGGTGGCGCGCGGTATCTGAAGCAGATGCTAGAGCGCTTTGGTGCGATCCATCTCGCGCTGGCCGCCTACAACGCTGGACCCGGCGCCGTGTCGCGAGCCGGCGGGATACCGAAAAATCGGGAAACGCCTGGATATGTGAAGAGCGTTATCGACCGATGGATGGCATACAGCTCGATATGACTACGAATCGGAAAAGGATCAGCGGACGGCTCGAGCATCTTCCTCGGGGAGCTGCAATTGTAACCGATGCCGGTGATCACTGGGTTCTTGAAGACTATGAACCCTCAAACGATGACTTCGGATTTGAAGTTACCGCAGAGGGTATTGTCGTCGGGTTCGACCGGCTTCGCGTCGAATGGCTTGGTCAGGTGTCCGCTTAGGAGCAGGTCAAGCGGCCCTCAAGACCGCAATGTTTTGCGGCTTGCCGCCGATGGAGTCGAGGAAGTCTGCCCAATCCTGCAACATTGCACGCCGAGGAGCGAGATATTCGGCAGCATTGTATGCTCCGCGAACTTCGTTTTCTTCGCTGTGTGCCAATTGCAGTTCGACCCAGTCTTCATGATATCGACGGATCCACATCGGGGGATCGCCGACCTCGACAAGCTGCTCATTCGCCCAGGTGCTCGCCAGACCCCTGAAGCCGTGAACAGTTTGCCGCCCGTGGTAACCGAGCCGATAGAGGCCATAGATCATCGTATTCTCTGAGAGCGGCATCTTGGGCTTCTGGCCTGGAAAGACGTATTTACCTTCGGACTTGCTGATCAAATCCTGAGCAAGAGAAGCGGCTTGTCGCGACAGTGGCACGATATGCTCGCGGCCCATTTTCATCCGGTCAGCGCCAATGCGCCATACT
>CAMYIQ010000030.1 GCA_947258465.1 uncultured Erythrobacter sp. | reverse complement strand
CCTCGCGCGCGCGGCTCCCCGTCGCAGCGGCCGAGGATGCGCGGATCGTCGCCTTCCGCAGCCCCGACGATACGCGCGAGCATGTCGCGCTCCTTATCGGCGAACAGACCGCCGAGCGCGCGCCGCTGGTGCGGCTGCATTCCGAATGCCTTACCGGCGATATCCTCGGCAGTCTCAAATGCGATTGCGGGCCGCAGCTCGATGCCGCGCTCCACGCAATGGCGCACGAGGCGGAGAAGGGCGGTTGGGGCGTGCTGCTCTACATGCGGCAGGAAGGGCGCGGCATCGGCCTCGTAAATAAGCTGCGTGCCTATCGCCTGCAGGATCAGGGCTTCGATACCGTGGATGCCAACACGCGGCTGGGCCTACCCGACGAGGCGCGCGATTTCCCCACCGCGGCGCGGATGCTCGACCTGCTCGGGGTGAAGGCGATCCGGTTGATGACCAACAACCCGGCCAAGGTCGACGCGCTTGCCGCACAAGGCGTGCATATTGCCGAACGGGTCCCCCACGCCCTGCCCGACAATCCGCACAATACCCGCTACCTCGCTACCAAGCGCGACCGGTCGGGGCACTTGCTATGACCGCCATCGCGATCCGCCCCGAGGAACCGCGCGACCATGCGGCGATCGGCGTGGTCACACAGGCGGCGTTTGCAGATACGCCGCATAGCGACGGCAGCGAAGTGCGCATCATCGAACGGCTCAGATCGGACGGCGATCTGACGCTCTCTTTAGTGGCCGAGGATGGCGAGCGGATCGTGGGTCATGTTGCCGTTTCGCCGGTGCAGATATCCGATGGCTCACCCGGTTGGTACGGTCTCGGACCGATCGCGATATTGCCATCGCTGCAGCGCCGCGGGATCGGTTCGCGGCTGATGCAGCGCGCGATCGCGGACATGCGCATGCGGGGCGCGCGGGGCCTCGTCCTGCTGGGCGATCCTGCCTATTATTCGCGCTTCGGTTTCGAACACGATCCCGCCCTGCGATATCCCGGGCCTCTCCCCGAATACTTCCAGCGGCTTGTGGTGGCCGGCGATGCACCGAGCGGGACCGTGCGTTACGCACCCGCGTTCGGCTGAACTTCTCCTTAGCGCCGCTGCCCGATGGCCTGGCCCATACGCACGGCCGCGCCTGCCTTCAGCCGCGCATCCCATTCAACCTTGCCCGGTTCGAACAACAGCACCACGGTCGATCCGAGAATGAAGCGCCCCATCTCATCGCCAGCCGCGAAAGTATGGTCATCGCCGAACGCCTCGCGTACCCGATCCACACTGTGCGTTTCGACAAGGCCCGACCATACGGTCTCGATCCCCGCCACGATCATCGCCCCCACCATGACGCTGGCGAAAAGCCCGTCCGGGCCGGTGAACAGGCAGGCGAGTCGCTCGTTGCGGGCGAAAAGCCCGTCGACATTCTCCGCCGTCACCTGATTCACCGAAAACAGCTCGCCCGGGACGTAGGTTGCGGATTTCAGCGTTCCGGCCGCAGGCATGTGAACGCGGTGGTAATCGCGCGGGCTCAGATAGATCGTGGCGAATTGGCCGCCGTCGAACCGTGCCGCGGCCTCCTTGTCGCCGCCGAGAAGCTGCGCGGCGGTGAAGTGACGCCCCTTGGCCTGGAAGATGCGCCCTTCGTCGATCCGCCCGATCTGGCTGACCGCGCCATCGGCAGGGCTCAGGACATATTCGTTCGCGTCGGCCAGTGGGCGGGCACCCGGCTTGAGTTCGCGGGTGAAAAAATCGTTGAAGCTCTCGAATTCACCCACACCGCGCGCTGCCTCGCTCATGTCGACGTCATAAGCGGCGATGAAGCGGCGGATCAGCCGGTCGCGCAGCCATGGAGCCTCGCTCGAGGCGAATTTGCCCGCTATGCGCGACACCGCATGGTGAGGTAGGAGATGCTGAAGCCAGATGAAGGGGGATGTCATGGCCGATGCGTGGACGCCATCGCGCCTCAGCGCAACTGGCTGTCCTTGCTACCGCGGCGATTGATGGCGGAATGACGCACCGCGCCGTCGCGCGCGGACTGACATTCGACGCAGGTCCGCACGCCGGGCAGCGCCACACGGCGTTTTTCCGGAACCGGCTCTCCGCATTCATCGCAATATTCGGCACTTTCGCCGCGCGGAAGGCGCGAACGCGCCGCGCTGACCGCGTCATTCACCGAATCGTCGATCTGATCCTGGACTGCCCCGTCGCGGGCCCAACCGCCTGCCATTACTTGCTCCTTCGCCCGATAAACGGGTGAAAGACAGCATGTTTCCTCAGCGCAGCTCCAACCGCCGGATACCGGAGCCCAGCGTATTGTTCTGCATTGCCAGCGCATCGCCGGTCCAGTCGGCCACGAAGGCCGGGCTGCGCGACAAGCCGGGGACCAGGCGCGCCTCATTGTCCGCGATTACCAGCCCGTCGGAACTATAATGGGCACCTTCGGCACCGATGGCGATCATTGCCGACCAGTTTTCCTTGTCGCGCCCCTGGACGAACCAGTTGCCGCGAATGCTGCCCGTGCCGCCATTGGGCAGATCGATCAGATAATTGGTGCCATGGCCATTGGCGTCGTCGAAACTTGAATCCTCGACCACATTGTGCGCGGCGCGCGACTTGAAATAGTGCCCGCCAGTGCCCTGTTCGAAACGGCTGCGGGTGACGATGACCCGGCCGTAATCGCCGGCATAGATCGAATGCGCGCAACCGCCCGAATATTCGCAAGTACCCAAACGCGTAAATGTGGATTTGTCGACCACCAGCTCGCTGTTCTCGCCATTGGTCGTCAAAATACCCTGTTGGCTGTCGCGGAACCAGCTTTGCGATACGCGCAAGGGACCTTTTTCCAGACGGATGCCCGCCCCGTTGCCATCCTCGACGGCCAGATCGGCGAACACGATTCCTTCGACGCTGGCACCGCGGCCGCGCAGGACCAGCGCAGCCTTTCCTTCGCAGGCCTTGCCGCCCAGCAGCGCGCTGCCCGGTTGTGCGGCGCGGAAATGCACCACGCCTTCGCGTTGCACCGCGCATTCGCGCCAATTGCCCGGGGCGATGACCACAGTTCCCTCGCCGCCGCCAATGGCATCGACCGCGGCTTGCAGCGACGCATAACCGCGGCCCGTTTCGGCAATGGTGAAGCTGGCCGTCGAAGCGCCTTGAGCCAGCAAAGCGGCCAGCGGAATCGCGCTTACCGCCACGGCCGCGACGGCGGTGAAGAGCCAGCGAGGCATGCGCGAGGCGGAGGAGGCGAAGGGTGAAACCATGATCCTTGCCTAGCCCCTCATGGTTAACAACAGAATAACCGCCGCCCCGGGGCCAGCCCCTTCAATCGTCGTTTCCCCAGCGCCAACGCCAGCCGCCGCGGGTCTTGATGGCGGAAATATAGAGCAGCACCGCGGTCACCGGAACGATGAGGATCAGGAAGACGGTAAGCCACACATCCTCTTCCCACGATGCCAGCAAGACGCCGAGAACGATGAGAAGCACATAGCCGATAATCAAAGCCCAGCCCTGCCACGACACCGGCATGCCCGCTCCGTAACCGTACCGTTTGGGTTCGAACCAGACGTCGTCCCTCTTTTCGGTCATTGGATCACCTTACCGGGCTCGGATGCCAATTCATCGCTGCTCTCGACCAACGAAAGCGACCTCATGTCAAACCTCCTTCTTCGGGCGCCCGCGCCGGGCGGGCTTGGTTACGGGAACTTCGATGCCGCGTTTGGCCAGTGCTTCGCGTAGCAACATCTCGATCTGCGCATTGGCACTGCGCAGCTCGCTCGCCGCCAGCCGCTCTACCGCGGCATGAACCGCCGGGTCGAGCCTGAGGGCAAAGGCCTTTTTCGTCATCGGACCGGGTCCTTATCCGCGCCTACTGGTACAGCGAACCCGTATTGATCACGGGATGCGCGTCTTTCTCGCCGCACAGCACGACCATCAGGTTGGAAACCATCGCCGCGCGGCGCTCGTCGTGCAGTTCCACGATATCGTCCTGCGCCAGTTTGGTCAGCGCATCCTCCACCATGCCCACCGCGCCAAGCACGATCTTGGCGCGCGCGGCAATAATCGCATCGGCCTGCTGGCGCTTGAGCATGGCGCTGGCGATTTCGCTGGCATAGGCCAGATGCGTGAGGCCGGCCTCGTCGACGACGATACCCGCAACCTCGAGCCGATCGTTGAGTTCCTCGAGCAATTCACGATTGATGACATCCGCGCCGCCTCTCAGCGTGACCTTCTCGCCCTCGAAATCATCATAGGGATGGCGCGAACCGACGGTGCGCAGACCCGCTTCTATCTGGATGTTCACGAACTCCTTGTAATCGTCGACATCGAAACTCGCCTGGGCGGTGTCGGCCACGCGCCACACCCGAGTCAATGCCTCTGGATGGCACGCAGAAACTGCTCTCCATATGCTTCGAGTTTCTTGGCCCCAATGCCGGGCAATCGGCCCAGTTGCGCCAGGGTTTCGGGACGCGCAGCAGCCATCTCGCGCAGAGTGGAATCGTGGAAGACGACATAGGGCGGAACCTGGGCTTCCTCGGCCAGCTCCTTGCGCAAGGCCCGCAGCGCTTCGAACAGCGGGTCCCCAACCGGATTGGGTGTCGCGTCGGTCCTTCGTCTGCGCGCCCTCCTGGGAGGGACCACGATCTCCACCGGACTATCGCCCTTGAGGATCGCACGGGCCGCACCGCCCAACGCCAGCCCGCCATGTTCGGTCGCGACAAGATCGCCGCGCGCCTGCAAGGCCCGCGACAGCGGCTGGAGCAGGCGTGCCTCCTCGCCCTCGACGATGCCGAATACGCTCAACCGGTCGTGCCCGCGTTGGCGTACACGCTCGTCTTCGTTGCCGGTGAGCACCTTCTGCAAGTGCCCCATGCCGAAGCTCTGTCCGGTCCGGTAAACCGCGGAGAGCAGTTTGCGCGCAAGCTGCGTAACGTCGGTGACGCTCGCGGGCTCGAGACAATTGTCACAATTGCCGCAGCGCGAGGGCGGGTCTTCGCCGAAATGCCTCAACAGCACCGCACGGCGGCATTCGGCAGTTTCGACCAGTCCGGCCAGTGCATCAAGCCGGGCGCGTTCGGCATTGCGCCGCGCCTCGTCCACCTCCGCCAGCCGCTGCCGCGCAGTCGCGAAATCGCCCGCGCCCCAGAACATGATCGCCTGCGCGGGATCGCCGTCACGCCCGGCACGGCCCGTTTCCTGATAATAAGCCTCGATCGATTTGGGTACGCCGACATGCGCAACGAAGCGCACGTCCGGCTTGTCGATACCCATGCCGAAAGCGACCGTGGCAACGATCACCATGTCTTCGGATGCGACGAAAGCGGCTTGGTTGGCCGCGCGAACCTCGGGATCCAGCCCCGCGTGATACGGCAAGACCGGCCTGCCGGTCGCGGTTGCAAGCTTTTCGGCAAGATCTTCGACCCTGCGCCGTGTTTGCGCGTAAACGATCCCGGGACCCGGCTCATTCGCCATGAGATCGGTCAGTTGGCGCACCGGATTGTCGCGGTGACGAATCGCGTAGCGGATATTGGGCCGGTCGAATCCGGCCAGCACCAGCCCGTCGTCTGCAATGCCCAGCTGCGCCATCACATCGGCGCGCGTCTGATTATCCGCAGTCGCGGTCAGCGCCAGGCGCGGCACCGCGGCGAAAGCGTCCATCAGCCCCCGCAACATGCGGTAGTCGGGACGAAAATCATGCCCCCATTCGGATACGCAATGCGCCTCGTCGATCGCGAACAGGCACAGGGGCGACGCCGCCAGGAATTCGCGAAAGGCCGACTGGCTCGCTCGCTCGGGCGCGACGTAGAGCAGGTCGAGTTCGCCAGCGCGGAAAGCATCCTGCGTTTCGCGCCAGTCGGCATCGGCGCTGGTCAGCGTTGCCGCGCGAATGCCGTTGGCCCGTGCGCTTCTGAGCTGATCGTGCATCAGGGCGATCAGCGGGCTTATCACCACGCACGTCCCCTCCAGCAAGACCGCAGGCAATTGGTAGGTGAGCGACTTGCCGGCCCCCGTCGGCATCACCGCCAGCGTCGATTCGCCGGCCAGAACGCGCGTCACGACCTCTTCCTGACGCCCGCGAAAGGTATCGAATCCGAAAGTGTCCTTAAGGGCCTGGCGTACGCCTGCATTTCCGCTCATGCGCCGCCTGATGCCAGACAGCCGCGCCCGCGCAACCGCAGTCGAGCGATTTTCCCCTTGCCGAGTGGCCTGCGCTTACGCTTTACCCGGCACCGCGAATCCAATTCGGAGAAAACCCATGAAATTCCGCCTTGCCCTGACCGCTGCCGCCACTGTTGCGCTCGCCGCCTGTGGCAGCACCGAAGACGCTTCGACCGAAGCCGAAGCCGACACCGTCGAAATCGCCGCGGACGAAGCCCTGGCCGACATAGAGGAACAGCCGGTCGAAGATCCTGCGGCCAATGTCGATGAGACTGCGCCGGCCCGCGAAGACATGTCGCCCAGCGAAGAGGCGCAGATCCAGGAAGCCGGCGATAATGCCGCCGACACGGCTGCCGCCGCGATGGACGCCATGGCCGAAGACACCGGCAACTGATCGAAGGGCGGGCGGGCTTCGGCCCGCTCACGCTCTCGCGCCGCCGTAGCGTCCTTTGCGCACCGCTCGAGAGCGCCTAGCTTTCACCGCATGATCCGATTCACGCCCTGTATCGTCGCGCTTTTCGCGCTGTCCGCCTGCTCCGGTTACGAGGAGGAGGAACCTGTCGAAGCCATTTCGCCCAGTGAGGCCAAGGCGCTCGACGATGCGGCCGAGATGATCGAGCAGCGTCGCCTGCCGGAAGACCTCCTGTCCGAAGAGGAGGAGGACGTCACCGCTCAAGGCAAGATGCCGCCGGGCGCCGCACCGCGCGAATCGGGCGCGCCGGAGCAGATGGAGCTTACCCAATGAGCGAACTGGCAAACCCCGGCATGGACGCCGAAACCTTCGACCAGTTCCTCGAACAGCTCGAACGCTATGTCCGCGAACGACTGATCCCGGCGGAAAAGCAAGTTATTGCCGATGACAAGATCCCTGACGAGATCGTCGCCGAGATGAAGGAGATGGGCCTGTTCGGCCTGACCGTTCCGGAAGACTTCGGCGGCGCGGGGCTGAACACGACGCAATATGCCAAGGTCGTGAAGACGATGGCCTATGCGGCGCCCGCCTATCGTTCGATCTTCTCGATTAATGTCGGCATGTTCAATTCGGCCATCAAGAATGGTGGAACCGATGCGCAGAAGGCCGAATGGTGGCCGCGGATCGCGGCGGGGGCGATCGCCTGCTTCGGCCTGACCGAGCCCGGTTCGGGCAGCGACAGCGCCGCCATGGCAACCACCGCCAGACCCGATCCCGACGGCAATGGCTGGATCCTCAACGGGACCAAGCGCTACATCACCAACGCCCCGCATGCCGAAGTCGGCCTGATCATGGCCCGCACCGAAAAGGACGCGCTGCCCAAGAACGCGCATGTCAGCGCCTTCATCGTGCCGATGGACACGCCGGGCGTCTCCACCGGCAGCCCCGACGAAAAAATGGGCCAGTCGGGCAGCCATATTGCGGACATCATGCTCGACGATGTGCATGTGCCGAGCGAAGCGCTGCTGGGCGGCGAGACCGGCAAGGGTTTCCGCTTTGCCATGATGAGCCTCGACAATGGGCGCATTTCGGTCGGCGCGGCCAGCACCGGCTATGCCCGCCGCGCGCTCGATTCGGCGATCAGATATGCGAACGAGCGGCAGGCCTTCGGCGAGCCGATCGCCAATTTCCAGCTAATCCAGCAGATGCTCAGCGAAAGCTGGACCGAGATCTACGCTGCCGAAGCGATGATGGCCGATGTCACCGCACGCGTCGATCGCGGCGAGAAGACGGTGAAGCATGCTGCCGCCTTCAAGGTCTTCGCTAGCGAAATGTGCGGCCGCGTGGTCGACCGGGTGGTGCAGATCTATGGCGGCGCGGGCTATCTTGCCGAATACGATGCCGAACGCTTCTTCCGCGATGCGCGTATCTACCGCATTTACGAAGGCACCACGCAAATCCTCCAGCTCCAGATCGCCAAGCATATGCTGCGTGAATATGCGGCGGGTGTGTGACGACACGTAGGATGAGCCCCGTGACGAGTCTTTTTTGCGTACGTGCCGGACCTCCGTCCGGCCCTTGCTGTTCCATCCCGCGCCCCCTCCCGGCCATCCACGGCACGGTATCTTTTGGGTGGCCGGGAGGGGGCGCGGGATGGAACAGCCGCAAGCTGACGGCGGACGTCGGCAGCGCACCCAACAAAAATGTATAACCTCCTTTCCGGCCTTTCGATCATCGAAGCCTCGAGCTTCGTCGCTTCGCCCACTGCCGGGCTCTATTGCGCGCAAATGGGCGCGGAGGTGATCCGCGTGGACCACAAGGCGGGCGGGCTCGATTACGACCGCTATATGCTGACCGAGGAAGGCCGCTCGCTAAGCTGGGAGAATCTCAACCGCGCGAAGAAATCGGTCGCGCTCGATCTGCGCAGCGACGAGGGGCGCGAGTTGCTGGTCGAACTGGCCGCCAAAACGGGCAACCTCATCACAAATCTGCCCGAGAAGAGCTTTCTGTCGCATGACGCCATTGCGGCCCAGCAGCCCGATGGCGTGCCCGATCTGGTGAGCGTGCGGATCATGGGCTGGCACGACGGCAGGCAGGCGATGGACTTCACCGTCAACGCAGCCAGCGGATACCCGCTGATGTGCGGGCCGGAAGACTGGGATCCCGGGACCGCGCCGCCGGTCAACCAGGTGCTGCCGGCATGGGACTTCATCACCGGCGCCTATTGCGCCTTCGCCATGCTGGCGGGGCTTCGCAACCGCGACACTACCGGCGAAGGCAGCGAAATCCGTGTTCCGCTGGGCAATGTCGCCATCGGCACCATGGCGAATAGCGGCGCGATGGCGGAAATGCTTTATCGCGGGGCCGACCGCGAGCGGTTGGGCAATGCCATCTGGGGCGCTTTCGGGCGGGACTTCAGGACCCGGGACGGCGTACGCTTCATGGTGGCCGCGCTGACAGCGAAGCAATGGGACGGTCTGGTCGCCGCCTTCGGTCTCGCGGAAGAGATCGCGGCGCTCGAAACCGAGCTTGGCGTGCGCTTCGCCGATGGCGATCGCCCCCGCTTCGAAAATCGCCATCGCCTGTTCGACCTTTTCCAGAAGCGCGCCGATACGATGGACTGGGCCGATCTGTCCGCGCGACTTGCCGAAAAAGGCACGACCTTCGAGCGCTACCGCACCATGCACGAGGCGGCCAATGACGCACAGCTCGTCGCGAACAATCCGCTGTTTGGCCCATCACCCGCAAATCCGAGCGAATTCGAGTATCCGGCGACGCGCAGCTTCGCCAATATCCCCAGCCATGAAGCGGGCGATCCCGCGCCCGCCCCCTATCTCGGGCAGCATACCGAGGAGGTCCTGGCGGACCGTCTCGGCCTAGCTTCGGGCACGATCCACGCGCTCGTCGATCGGGGGATCGCCCGCCTTTCGGACAAGGACTGATCTATGACGTCGACACGCCGCGTAGCCATTTGCAAGCCCCTGAGAACGCCTGTCGGGCGCTATCTCGGCAGCCTCGCCCCGCTGGAGGCGGGACAGCTTGGCGCCATCATCATCAAGGCGCTGGTGGAGCGCAGCGGAATCGATCCCGCACGCGTCGACGATGTCGTCTTCAGCCAGGGCTATGGCAGCGGCGAGGCGCCCGCGATCGGCCACTGGAGCTGGCTCGCTGCCGGTTATCCGGAAGAGGTACCCGGCTTCCAGCTCGACCGGCGCTGCGGCTCGGGCCTGCAGGCGGTCGCGACGGCGGCGATGATGGTGCAGACCGGTGTAGCCGATTGCGTGCTGGCCGGTGGGGTCGAAAGCATGTCGAATGTCGAGCATTACACGACTGCCGTTCGTGGTGGTGTCCGCATGGGAGACATGAAGCTTTGGGATCGCCTGACGCGCGGCCGCCTGATGAGCCAGCCGATCGAGCGTTATGGCGTCATCACCGGCATGATCGAGACGGCTGAAAACCTTGCCAAGGATTACGGCATCAGCCGCGAGGAGGCGGATGCCTTCGCCGTGCGCAGCCATCAAAACGCGGCATGTGCCTGGGACGAAGGCAAGTTCGACGAACAGCTCGTCCCCGTCGAGATCCCGCAGCGGCGCGGTGAGCCGGTTGTGTTCGACAAGGATGAAGGCTTCCGCCCCGATGCCAGTATGGACACGCTGGGCAAGTTGCGTGCCATCGACCTCAAGCGTGACCCTGACGCCATCGTGACGGCGGGCAATGCCAGCCAGCAAAACGACGCAGCGGCGGCCTGTCTCGTCGTGGCCGAGGGCCAGGTCGAGGAACTCGGTCTCGAACCGATTTTGTGGTTCCATTCGTGGAGCGCGGCGGGCTGCGATCCCAGCCGCATGGGTATCGGCCCCGTCCCCGCCGTCGAGCGCCTGTTCGCGCGGAGCGGCATGGGCTGGGACGATATCGGCCTGATCGAACTGAACGAGGCCTTCGCCCCGCAGGCGCTCGCCGTGATGAAGGGCTGGGGCTTTGCCGAAGACGACAGCCGCCGCGAGATCGTCAATGTCAACGGCTCGGGCATCTCGCTCGGCCACCCGATCGGGGCGACCGGCATCCGTATCCTGGCCGACATGGCGCATGAAATGCACCGCCGCGAAGTGCGTTATGGGCTCGAGACCATGTGCATCGGCGGCGGACAGGGCATGGCCGCCGTGTTCGAGCGCGCCGCCTGATGAGCGACTGGTCGGATTGGATCGGGCGCGAAATGCGCGCTGCCGATCGGCTCGACCCCGCCCTGGCCGCGCGCTGGTCCGCCACGTTCGACCGCGATCCACTCGCTGACGAGGCCATGCCGCAAGGCATTCACCTGTGCCTGTGCACGCCCGAAGCGCGCACGGGACAACTGGGCGAGGACGGCCATCCCCTGCGCGACGACAGCCCCGCAAGCTTCCTGCCGCCCGTCCCTTTGCCGCGCCGCATGTGGGCGTCGAGTGCGATGCAATTCCACACTCCCATCGCGGTCGGTGCGAGTATCGAGCGAATCAGCCATATCGCGTCGGTAGAGGCCAAGTCCGGCGGACGCGGGGACATGGTCTTCGTCGAAGTCGATCATGAGACCAGCGTGGATGGCCAGCTTGCCGTGAGCGAGCGGCAGACGCTGGTCTATCTCGAAGCGCTGGCGGACGACGCGCCGCTTTCGCCGCCGCCGCATTCGGGCGGCTTATTCGACCCGTCGGACTGGGATACCCAACGCATCGTTCATCCAGACGAACGGCTGCTGTTCCGCTATTCGGCGCTGACCTTCAACACGCACCGCATCCATTACGATAGCCCCTATGCCCGCCAGGTCGAGCGCTATCGCGGCCTCGTTGTCCACGGCCCGCTCACTGCCAGCCTGCTGCTGCAACTCGCCGCCGAGCACTATGGCGAAAACCGCCTGAGCCGGTTTGCCTTTCGCGGCCTGAGCCCGGCCATCGTAGACGAGCCGCTCCATCTGGTCCTACGCGATACCGGGCAGGACACCGAATTGGGCGCCTTCGCCCCTGATGGGCGTCAGGTAGTGAAGGCCAGCGCGACGCTCGCTTAGTCGAGCGGATAATCGGCAATCGGCTCGATCACGGTATAGCGCTCTTCCTTGGGTTCGCGTCCCAGTTCGGGAAAGTCGATCTCCGGCGGAGCGACCTCCATGTCGGGCAGCCGATCGAGCAGGTCGCGCACCAGCGTCAGGCGTCCCCGCTTCTGATCGTTGAAATCGACCAGCGTCCACGGTGCCCATGCTGTATGCGTCGCTGCCAGCATCGTCTCGCGCGCGTCGGTATAGGCATCGTATTGGTCGCGCGCGGCAAGGTCGATCGGTGAGAGTTTCCAGCGCTTGAGCGGATCTTCAAGCCGTTCGCGCAAGCGCTCTTCCTGCTTTTCCTGATCGGTGGCCAGCCAGTATTTGAACAGCAGGATGCCATCATCGACCAGCATCTTTTCGAAGGTCGGTGCCTGCCGCAGGAACTGCGCGACCTCGCGATCGTCGGCATAGCCCATGACCTTTTCCACACCTGCGCGGTTGTACCAACTGCGGTCGAACAGCACGATCTCCCCCGCACAGGGCAGATGGTGGACGTAGCGCTGAAAATACCACTGACTCCGCTCCGCCTCGGTCGGCTTGGCCAGGGCGACGATGCGGCACTGGCGCGGATTGAGCCTGTCGCGCACGGCCTTGATCGCGCCGCCCTTACCGGCCGTATCGCGCCCTTCGAACAACACGACGATCCGCTGCCCGGTGGCGCGCGCCCAGCGGGCCATGCCGACCAGTTCCTTTTGCATGGGCTTGAGCGCGCTCTGGTAATCGTCTTTTTTCATCATTTCCCGCCCGAGATTTGTGTGGTGGCCGCATTGGTAGTATCATCGGCAACGATATGGCTACACTTGCAGAACCCGAACAGGATTTTACGCGTCTGCCCGACCTTCCGGAAGACGTCTTTACCGCTCCGCTGATAAAGCCCGAGCATGTCGGCGACGACTGGTTGGAACCCAGCCAGACCGAATATGACAGCGAAGACGACGCGATCTGGAACGATCTGTTCGCGCGCCAGATGAGCGTATTGCCCGGCCGCGCGGCCACCGCTTTCATGGAAGGCACCGAGAAGCTCGACCTCGGCCGCGGCGGCGTGCCCGAATTCGGCAAGCTGTCGGAAGAGCTCGACAAGCTGACAGGCTGGAGCGTGGTGCCCGTGCCGATGCTGATCCCCGATCACGTGTTCTTCTGGCACCTCGCCAACCGGCGCTTTCCCGCCGGCAATTTCATTCGCACGCGCGAGACCTTCGATTACATTCAGGAACCCGACGTTTTCCATGACGTCTTCGGCCACGTGCCAATGCTGACCGATCCGGTTTATGCCGACTATATGCAGGAATACGGCCGCGCCGGGTGGAAGGCGATGCGTTACAATCGCCTGAAGGCGCTGGGTGCGCTTTACTGGTACACGGTCGAATTCGGGCTGATCCAGGAAGCGCCCGGCGACATCAGAGCCTATGGCGCGGGTATTCTCTCCGGCCCGACCGAGGTGGTCTATTCGGTCGAGGCGAAAAGCCCCAACCGCATCATGCTCAATGTCGATCGCGTGATGCGGACCGATTACGTCATCAGCGATCTGCAGCCGACCTATTTCGTGATCGAAAGCTTCGAAGACCTGTATCGCCAAACGGTCGAGCGCGATTTCGATAAGCTCTATCGCGATCTCGGCCCCGGCTTCACTTATGCCAATACGGCGGTGATCGACGTCGATTACGTGGTTAATCGCGGCTCGCTCGAATACACGCTGCGCGGCGGGCGCGGGAGCGGCGCGGAGCCTGTATAACGAAAAACGGCCCGGGATCGCTCCCGGGCCGTTTATTGTCATCAGTGACGACCGAAATTACATTTCGTCGATTTCGTCAGCCTGCTCTTCAGCGGCTTCTTCCATGGCGTCGGTCTGGTCGTCCATCGCGTCGGCCTGATCTTCAGTGATCTCGCCGGCTTCTTCCATGGCGTCGACTGCGTTGTCACGCGCGTCTTCCATCTCTTCGATGTTCTCTTCAGCTGCATTTTCAGCCGGGCTGTCGCAGGCGGCGACGCCGAGGCTCAGAGCTGCAGCCGAAGCGACGATGGTAAGCTTATTGAACTTCATTTTCGTTCCCCTTGGTATTCGAGACGCGAATCCATCCCGCGCCCGTTTGTAAAGAATTGCAGATGATTGTGAAGCGCGCTTAACGATAGGCGCGTTGTCGCACAAGATTGAACAAGCCGATCGATGCGACCGAGCCAAGCACCGCCCAGAGCAGGGCGATACCGCTGACTGTACCGAAAATGGCGCCGTCCCCGGCAATCAAGCCGGTCACCAACGAGCCGAGTACACCCACCAGAGCGTTGGCCAGAATATTCCGGCCATCCTCAATACGCAGGATAATCGTGGCCAGCCACCCGAGAAGGGCGCCCACTACGATCAAGATCAGCAAACCCATTGGTCTCCACCTTCGCGTTTCACTCAAGGGGATAAAGCAGCGCCCAAGCAATGGTTCCGCGAAGCTGAAAGAATTATGGCCGGACTGTGTCGAAATTCAGGCGAGAGTCACGCGAAGGTCAGCCAGGCCAGGGCCGCCGAGCCCGCCACGATGCGGTACCAGGCGAAGGGCGTGAAGCCGCTACGGCTGACGAAAGCGACGAAGGCTCGGATCACCACCAGGGCGACGATGAAGCTAACGACGAAACCCACCGCGATTTCGTCCCAGCCGACCCGTGTCGCGCCGCTCATCATCTCGTCATATTTGGTGTAAATCTCCAGCGTGCTCGCGCCGATCATCGTGGGTACGGCAAGGAAAAAGGAGAATTCGGCCGCAGTCTTGCGGTTAACGCCCATGGCCAGCGCTCCCATGATTGTTGCGCCCGACCGGCTGACGCCCGGCACCATGGCCAGGCATTGGGCGAAACCCACGGCCAGCACTTTCTTGAGCGGCAGCTCGGCCACGCCCCGTCCCTCGTCACGCGGCTTGGCGACGCGCTCGATCACGATAATCGCGATCCCGCCTGCGATCAGCGCCCACGGCACGATTCCCGGGTTGCCGAGCATAGCTTCGAAGCTCTCGTATAGCGCAAAGCCGATGACCGCACTGGGCAGAAAGCCGAGCAGGATGTTGCGCGCGAACATGAGGCCTTCGCGCTCGCCCTTCAGCACGCCCATGCCGGCCGACCAGAAGGTGCCCCAATACTGGTACACCACAGCGAGGATCGCGCCGAGCTGGATGACGACGTTGAACATCGCCCATTCGTCCGGATCCGCGCCCGACAATTCGGTGGCGAGAATCAAGTGCCCGGTCGAAGAGACGGGGATGAATTCGGTCAGACCTTCGACGATGCCGAGAAAGACTGCGGTGATAAAATCGTTCATTGCCGATTGGCCCAAGACAGTTGCGCGAAAGGTGTCAAGCAATCAGGCACTTTCGAGGCCGAACTGCAGCGATGCGAGACGCGCATAGAGCCCGCCATTGGCCGAGAGCTGTCCATGCGTGCCCTGTTCGACGATGCGCCCGTCTTCCATCACCACGATGCGGTCGGCCGCGCGCACGGTCGATAGACGATGCGCGATAACCAATGTGGTGCGGTCTTCCATCAAATGCTCGAGCGCGTCCTGCACCAGCCGTTCGCTTTCGGCGTCGAGCGCGCTGGTCGCCTCGTCCAGCAGCAGAATGGGCGCGTCGAGCAGCAAAGCGCGGGCAATGGCAATCCGCTGACGCTGGCCGCCCGACAATTGCGTGCCGCTCTCGCCAAGATAGCTATCGAGGCCCTGGGGCAGCTTCTCGAGGAATTCGGCGGCATTGGCAGCGCGTGCGGCGGCCCAGATCTCGTCCTCGCCTGCGTCCCAATTCCCATAGCGCAGATTGTCGCGCGCATTGGCGCTGAACAGCACGCCTTCCTGCGGGACATAGGCCATACGGCGGCGCACTTCGGCGGGGTCGGCGCTCGTCAGCGGGATGCCATCCAGGCGGATGGAACCGGCCTGAGGATCGTAAAACCGCTCGGCGAGCTGGAAAATGGTCGATTTGCCCGCCCCCGAAGGACCGACGATGGCCACTGTCTCTCCCGGTTCGACCTCGAGACTGAAGTCGGTGATCGCGGGGGCTTCCAATCGCGTGGGATAGCGGAAGGTCACATTGCGGAACGACAGGCTTCCGCGCGGCGGTACGGGCAGGACCTGCGGCCGATCGGGCGCTTTGATCGTCGGCCTTTCATCCAGCAATTCGGACAACCGGCTGGCCGCGCCGGCCCCGCGCAGCAAATCGCCATAGACTTCGGTCAGCGCCCCGATCGCACCGGCCACCAGGCCCGCGGTGAGGACGAAAGCGGCGATTGTGCCGCCCGAGATAACGCCTTCGCTGACCGCCTGCGCGCCGCGCCAGACCAGCATGGTGATTCCGCCGAAAACCAGCAGGATAACCACCGCAGTCATCGCCGCGCGAAGCATGACACGCCGCTTCGCCACCGCGAAGGTCCGTTCCACCGCTTCGCGAAAGCGCCCGTGTTCGCGGGCTTCCTGGTTGAAACCCTGGACGATCTTCATCGCGGAAAGCACTTCGGTCACCATCGCGCCGATATCGGCCACCCGGTCTTGGCTGGTGCGCGAAACCTTGCGCAACCGCCGCCCGAACAGGGTGATCGGGACGACGATCGCAGGAATGATCAGGAACAGGCCGAGCGTCAGGCTCGGCACCAGCCAGAAAAGGTAGGCGGTTCCGCCGATCGTCATCAGCAGATTGCGCAGGGCCACGGAAACGGTCGTGCCCACGACCTGTTCGATCAGCGCGGTATCGCTGGTCATGCGGCTGGAAATTTCCTTGGGGCTGTTTTCTTCGTAGAAGCCGGGCGCCAGCCGGAGCAGGTTTTCCTGCACCCGCAGGCGGATATCGGCGACCACCCGCTCGCCCAGCCAGCTGACGAAATAGAAGCGCATGGCGGTGCCCGCCGCCAGCACTGCGACGATCAGCAGGAGGTAACGGAACCACCGTCCCATGTCGGCCGGGTTGGCCCCTTCGGCGAAACCGCGATCGATAACCAGCTTGAAACCGGCCGGAATGGCCAGAGTGGCGGCGGCGGTGATGCACAGGGCGAGCAAGGCCATCGCTACATGGCCGGGATAGTTCTTTCCCGCCTGCCATACCATCCTGAGCGGGCGCAGCGAGCGCTGCCTCGGCGCATCCCTCGTGGCGCGCTTGCGCGCAAACCGTCCGCGCCCTTCGATTTCGGTCTGGTCCTTGGCTGACATGACGATCCCACTAAATCCGCGCGCATGGAAAATCCACCGCGCTGCACACGCGAAGGCACAAATAGCGCATTTGTGCATTGCACAATACACAAACCAACGGCAGGATGCTTGTCTTTCGCCCGGCCCGACAGAAAACAACAGGCCGGGTCAGCAGGGGATACCTATTGCTTTACCACGCCTATGAACTGCAGCGCAGCTGGCTGAATTCGGCCAGCGCCTTCGCCTCGATCGGGGTGGAAATGCTCAACAATCCGGCGAACCCAGTGAATTATGTCGGCCCGATGGGATATATGAATATCGGGCCTATGGCGGCGAGCGCGCTGGAAGTGTTCGCCCATGCCACTGCCACTTATGGCAAGCCGGCCTGGGGGATCGAGGCGGTCGAAGTGGACGGCAAACCCGATTCGGTGGTCGAAGCCACGGTGCTGAACAAACCGTTCGGCGATCTCAAAGAGTTCTACCGCGAAAACCTGCCCGAAGATGCGCCCCGCCTGCTGGTGGTCGCCCCGATGAGCGGCCATTATGCCTCGCTGCTGCGTGGCACGGTGAGAAGAATGCTCCAGAATTACCGCGTCTTCGTGACCGACTGGGCCGACGCCAAGACCGTGCCGCTCCACGAGGGTAGCTTCGATCTCGACGACTATATGGATTACGTGATCGCCTATCTCGAGCATATCGGTGAAGGCGCGCATGTGATGGCGGTGTGCCAGCCGTCGGTCCCGGTCTTCGCCGCGACCGCGATCATGAACCGCGACGCGCATCCCTGTGCGCCGAAAACGCTGACCATGATGGGTGGCCCGATCGACACACGCTGTTCACCCACCAGCGTCAACGATCTCGCCATGGATCGCCCGATCGAGTGGTTTCGCCATAATGTCATCGCCACGGTGCCCATGCAGTATCGCGGCGGCGGGCGGCGGGTCTATCCCGGCTTCATGCAGCTTGCCGGCTTTATGAGCATGAACCTGGGCAATCACATGATGAGCCATTACGAGATGTTCAAACACCTCACCATCGGCGATCAGGACAGCGCGCAGGCGACCAAGGATTTCTACGACGAATACCGCAGCGTGTGCGATATGACGGCCGAATTCTACCTACAGACCGTAGAAGAGGTCTTCCAGACCCACGCCTTGCCCAATGGCACTTTCGTCCATCGCGGCAAGCGCATCGATTTGGGCGACATCACCCAAACCGCGCTGCTGGCCATCGAAGGCGAGCGCGATGACATTTCCGGGCTGGGCCAGACCAAGGCCGCGCTCGATCTCACTCCGAAGCTGTCGGACGAGAAAAAGCGCTATTACATGGCCGAGGGCGCGGGCCATTACGGTATCTTCAATGGCAGCAAATGGCGCAACCGTATCGCCCCGGTGGTCGAGGATTTCATCGCCACTCACGGCTAGGCGGGCGCTCAGCCCTGCGGCGGCTCCTTGCGCCGACCGAAGAGCTGTCCGATCACGCGGCGCGCGACCATCAGCAGCCAGACCGTGAGCGCAAGCAGCGCCACGGCGATGCCGCCCGCAACAAGCGGAAATTCGTAGGCGAGGTAGAGCAGACCGGCGGTGGCCACGTCCTCGGCCGTCGATACCACCATATTGCTGACCGGTTCGGGGCTGGTATTGACCACGCCGCGCGCACCCGCCTTGCCCGCATGCGCGGCAAGGCTCGCCCCGCCGCCGAGAAGAAATGCGATCACCTGCACCGCCGGATCGGAAGGATCGACGATGGCCAATGCCAACAGGGCGCCGCCGACAGGCCGCACGAAGGTGTGCACCCCATCCCAGATCGTATCGAGCCACATCACCTTGTCGGCGAAGAATTCTGCGACCGCAGCCAGGGCGGCGATCGCCATGACCCATGGGTTCGCCAACACGTCGAGGCTGGCGAGGTGCTGGGGCAGCGGCAATGCGTCGAGGCGCATCGCAAGACCCGTGGCCAAGATGCACAGATAGAGCCGCCAACCCGCGAGAAGGCTGACGCTTCCGGCAATACCGATGATCTCGACGACACCCATAAAGGCGAGCATAGGCCCCGCGCGGCGCATTCGTCCAACGGCAATTGTACCCGATAGACGCCTTGCCGCGCCGCAAGGAATCGATCTGAAAATCGGCGGTTCGGGCGACATCCTCAACCGCTCGGCAGACCGATGCTTACAGCGGTAGCGGTCGCATCCTACAGTGCGCGTATCTCGCCCGGTCAGGCAGGGCCTACACGTTTCGCCTTGACATCATAGGGTCGCCCAAGAGCGCCCGCCGGAATCTCCAGCGCTGCACGGTCCCACCCTGAACGGTCCGCCACGGCTCGGTAGCTTGTCTCGAGGAACTTCAGCAGCGCCGCCTGGGGATCGCTCGCCTCGCGCACGCTTGCATAAGGCAGTACCCATTCGCCCAGGTCGGTGTGCCAATAGGCTCCTGCCGGTTCGACCTCGGCATCGGAATACCCGTCAGGCGTGGGATAGCCATAGGCGTAAAACGCCGCCTCATCGACGCCCCTGCCACCCAGCCAGAACCCCGCACTCGCGACTTCGTGACTATAGGCCTCGCGCGTCACGCGATCGGGAAGGTTGGGAAATCCGCCGGGATGAAGCGGCGCCTCTCGCCCCGAGAACCGCGTAACCGCAAGGTCGAAGCTGCCCCAGAACAGATGGCTGGGGCTGGATTTGCCGACGAAGCCAGTGCGGAATGTCTCGAACACTCGGTTTGCATCGCAGAAGGCACGGTGGACACGCGACAGGACGGCGGCGTCCCATTCGCGTTCGCGCCTATCCTCGACGAAGGGGATCGCTTCCTCCACCTCATTGGGGGTGCCCGCGAGATCGGTTTCGACACCGGCGAGGGAAAGCAGTTCGGCGAGCTGTTCGTGAAAGCGCGCGACGGTCTGGCCGGCCACTGCGAAACCGTCGGCGAACCCGGTCGAGGTTTCGACCGCGACGGTCGAGCCCAGGCAGTCGAAGAGAACTTCCGCCTCGCCGCGCGGAAAGAATACCGGATAGCTGCGGAAACCGCGCGGCACCACGCGTAGCGCCAGATGCCAGCTGTGATTGCACCACGGCAGCGCGCGAGTGGGCAGTTTGCCCACGACCTGGAGATAGGCATGCAGGCTTTCGACGACCGGGCGGTCGGCCTCGAAATCGAGTTTGGGCCACCGCTCGGTCATCGAAAGAACTCCCGCTGCTAGAAAATCTCGAACAGGCCGGCTGCGCCCATGCCGCCGCCGACGCACATGGTCACGACGCCGTATTTGGCACCGCGGCGCTTGCCTTCGATCAACGTGTGGCCGACGCAGCGCGCGCCGGTCATGCCATAGGGGTGGCCGATCGAGATCGAGCCGCCATTGACGTTGAGCTTGTCGTTATCGATGCCCAGCTTGTCGCGGCAATAGAGCACCTGCACGGCGAAGGCTTCGTTCAGTTCCCACAGGCCGATGTCGTCGACCTTGAGGTCGAAGCGCTTCAGCAGCTTGGGAATCGCGAAGACCGGGCCGATGCCCATTTCATCGGGCTCGGTACCCGCCACCGCCATGCCGACATAGCGGCCCAGCGGCTGAAGGCCCTTCTGTTCGGCGACCTTGGCTTCCATCAGGATCGAGGCGGAGGACCCGTCCGAAAGCTGCGAGGCGTTACCCGCCGTGATCGAGGTGCCGGGACCCATGACCGGCTGAAGGCCCTGAAGGCCTTCGAGCGTGGTCGAAGGGCGGTTGCCTTCGTCCTTGGCGATGGTGATTTCGACGTCCGAAATCTCGCCGGTTTCCTTGTTCTGCACTTTGTGCGTGGTGCTGACGGGTACGATTTCGTCGTCGAACTTGCCGGCTTCCTGCGCGGCGGCGGTGCGCTGCTGGCTCGACAGAGCGTATTCGTCCTGCGCCTCGCGGCTGATGCCGTAACGCTGCGCGACCGTTTCGGCAGTCTGGAGCATCGGCATGTAGATCGCCCCGTGCATGTTCACCAGCTCGGGATCGGGCATCACGCGCATTTCCTTGGTCTGCACGAGGCTGATCGATTCCTGCCCGCCCGCGGCGACCACATCCATGCGATCGGTGACGATCTGCTTGGCAGCCGTGGCGATGCTCATCAGGCCGGACGAGCACTGGCGGTCGATGGTCATGCCGCTTACCGACACGGGACAGCCGGCCCGCAATGCAACCTGGCGAGCCAGATTGCCGGCCTGTGTGCCCTGCTGGAGCGCGGCACCCCACAACACATCGTCGACCTCGCCGGCATCGATACCGGCGCGCTCGATAGCGGGCTTCAGGGAATAGGAACCGAGCGTCGGCCCCTTGGTGTCGTTGAACCCACCCTTATAGGCGCGGCCGATGGCGGTGCGGGCGGTGGAGACGATGACTGCGTCACGCATGAATATTTCCTTGAACTGCTAAAGGGGCCTGATCCTCACCGGGGAGGAGGGGGAAATCAGACGAAAATCTGGGTGATCCATTCGGTGATCAGGGCGGGCTTATCCTCGCCTTCGATCTCCATCGTGATCTCGCAGGTCTGCTGCCACTGGCCGGGGCGCTTCTCGTTCATTTCGATCAGCTTCCAGTGGCCGCGAATGCGCTTGCCGCTGCGGACGGGGCTGATGAAACGGGTTTTGTTGCCGCCGTAATTCACGCCCATCTTCACGCCGTCGAGCTTGGGCATGTCCGAATTGGCGCCGAGATAGGGGATCATCGACAGCGTGAGAAAGCCATGCGCGATGGTGCCGCCGAAGGGCGTCATCTTGGCCTTTTCCTCGTCGATATGGATGAACTGGTGATCGCCGGTGGCCTCGGCGAACTGGTTGATCCGTTCCTGGCTCATTTCGACCCATTCGCTGGTGCCGATGGTTTCGCCGACTTTCTCGGCCAGATCCTGCGGGCTCATGCGCGCCTCTCCTTTATCCAAAAACGTGGGTTTCGCGCGACTCCGGCCGCGCGATGCGAGGCGAGTCATGGCGCATGGAAAGAGGGTGCGCAACCGCATCGAATGTGCCGCTACGGCATGGCGAGCCTCTGCTGACGTTGAGACAGCGCCCGTGCATATTGAGCCGATTCGCACGACCGCTATGGTCGCATCAGGGGGGCACGAGCCGCCGCGGAACGGGAGGATCATGGCGGGACGGATGGTTACTGG
>CAMYIQ010000029.1 GCA_947258465.1 uncultured Erythrobacter sp. | reverse complement strand
GTTTTTGCGGTACCGACAAGGGGCTCAGCCCCAACATATGAGCCGGCTGGGTGCGTTGGCTTTCCTGCCGTTCGGCGCGGCGCTCGCGGCGGCCTCGCCCCCGGCGCTCCTCGAAGACGGGGCGCGTACCGGGGCCACGATCAGCGTGACCGTCACCGAACTGCGCAATGCCAAGGGTATTGTGCGCGCCTGCATGACCACCGACGAAGGCAAGTTCCCGCGCTGCCGCGGCGTTGCGGGAGCCCACGGGGCCACTGCCGAAGCGCGCGAGGGGAGCGTGACCTTTACCTTCGCGGATGTGAAACCCGGCCGCTATGCCATTGCCCTGCTGCATGACGAGAACGCCAATGGAAAGGCCGATCGCGCACTGGGCATGATGCCCAAGGAAGGGTTCGGTTTCTCGCGCGATGCCAAGGTGCGGATGGGCCCACCCCGATTTTCCGAAGCCGCTTTCGACATCGGCAAAGAGGATCGCGCTCTGACCATAAGGATGCGTTACATGCTCTGAAAATCTCGCGCAAACTGCCTGCTCCATGGTTAATTTTCTTAATCATATGTTTACTGCGCGACGCTCATATCGATGCCGAATGGGCAGAACTCTTCGGGAGCCAATGCAGTGATGGACAGGCTAGGCGGTTTTTTCGGCTCGCGCGAAGCGGAGGAGGACGTCGACGACGACTATGTCGAGCCGTTCGACACCGATATCGAGCCGCCGCCCTCGCCCGTTGGCCAGGACGAACGCCGGATGCAGGTGCGCGCCTATAATCACTGGGCGGGTTTGCTGGGCGATCTCAACTTCCCGCCGATCGGAGAGCTCGAGCCCGGCACGCTGAAGGATTTCGGCCCCTATTCTGTCCTGCTGGACCTCTCGGACGATGTCGAGGATCCGAAAATCGGCTTCGTCGGCGCCGAATTGGCGGCAGAATGCGGTCCCACGGGAGATCTGGTCCGGCTTTCCGAAGTCCCCAGCCGATCGGTGCTCAGCCGCATTACCGATCATTACATGCAGATCCTCGCCAATCAGGCGCCAATCGGTTTCGAGGCCGAGTTCGCCAACGAAACCGGGGCCTCGGTCCTCTATCGCGGAATTCTGCTGCCCTATTCGAGCGACAACGCAACGATCGATTTCATCTATGGCGTGATAAACTGGAAGGAAATGGCCGACCGGGAAACCGCCGACGCCCTGTTGCTCGAGCTCGATCAGGCGCTCGGCACAATGGACGAATACGGCCTGGACGGCGAAGACACGATCGACACGGTCGAAACGCTTGCGGCCTCCACGCATGGCCGCCGCGACCACGGGGTGCTCGAGCTTGGGGATCGCGCGATGATGGACAGCCACGGATCGGGAGCCCTGCCGCGCCCGGCCTTCGGACCTTCCGCAGAAAATGGCGGCGCCGACGAGGCATCCGGCCGCGCCACACAGGCATCCGCCGCACCGCGTATGGATGCGCTGGGCAACCCGGTCGGCAGCCATGCCTCCGACGACGAGTTCGGTGGTGCGAGCGATGATTTCGACAGCGGCATGAAGACCGCCGCCGATTACGGGCTGCCCGAATGGGATGAGGACGAAGAAGACGAAGAGGATGTCGACGGCGTCGTCGACCCCCTGGCCGACGAAGACACTGCAAGCAGCCTCGTCGCGCTGGTCAGCCGCGGCGAACGCACGAAGAAAAGCGTTCTACTGTCGCGCAGCGCACCTGCCGCCCCCCTCCCGCAGGCTTATGGGGGCGAGGACATCCCTGTGCCGCCGCGCCTGGCCGGATCCGATTCGGAGCGGTTCGGAACGCCCACGGATCCCGTCGCCCGATATGCACCCCTTTCCGAAACTGCCCAATCCGGCATCGCTGCGGAAAACGAGACTGTCGGGGCCGATGCGCATACGGATTCTGCGGGCAAGGAGAACACCGGGGCGGAGGAGATGCCCGCCGATGCACAGACTTCGCCGGAAGGCCTGTACGATTGCCTCGCCGCAGCGCGCGAGATGGCGCAGACCGCGCAGAACACGGAAGATCGCAGCCGGAAGGCGCTCTATGCCGCTGTCGGTCGAGCCTATGATTTCAGCCTCGAGGCGCAGCAGGCACCCGACGATTTCGACGAGCTTTTGAACGAGAATGGGCTGACTTTCCAAGACCGCGCGCCGATGACTCCGGTGGTCAAGCTGGTCTTCGGTGCCGATTACGACAAAACGCGGCTGACCGAATACGCCGCCGTTCTGATGCACGCCCACCGCGTAGGTGTGGAACGCGGCAAGCTCACCGCTTTCCTTCGCGAGGCGGAGGGGGGCCTTAAGGGCGTGGTTCAGGCGGAACGCCGTGCACGAAAGGAAGAGCAGGGCAAACCGGTCGCCGACGAGAAAGCGGTACGTCCCGCGCTCGCCGGAAAATTGCGCGCGCTGGACTCGCTCTCGCTTGCCGAACTGGACGAGGAAGGCGCCGAATTCGCACTTGTGATGGTTCGCCGCACGCCCGAGGGCGCGCTGGAAGTTATCGGCGAAGTGCCCGAGGATATCCCGCTCGTCGAACGCGCGGCGCGCAAGCTGCTCGGCTAGAACGGTAATTCCACAAAGGGCTTGTCGCCCCTGCGCCGCAACGGCTAGCGCGGGGCGATGCCGTTCCTGCCCACCGCACCCGTCCGTATCCAGCCCTATTTCGGTTACCGGAATCGAGAACGATTGCGCATTACGGCGCGTGCGCTGCGATCGCGGGTGGGCCGGTTCGAGAAACGCGGCAAATGGCGCGCCGCCAAAACCATGCTGGGCCAGTTCGCCAGCCACGAGGTCGCGGAATTCCCCGTCGAGCTCGAAATCGCGCGCCCCGGTGCCGAAAGCCAGCGCCATCAGGGCCTGACCGACAAGGAAGGCTTCGTCCATTTCGACATTCGGCTCGATCCCGAATGGGCTTACGACGAAGGTCCCGCGTGGGAAACCGTGGTCTTTCATTGGAAGACGGAGGGAGAGGAGCAGTGTCTCGATGCGCATGTGATCGCGCCGGGCACCGACACCAAGCTGGCCGTTATTTCGGATATCGACGACACGATCATCGAAACCGGGATCACCGGCGATTTCCGCAAGGTCATGCGCAATTGGCGGCGTGTGCTGATGCAGATGCCCGAAGAACGCATCATCGTGCCCGGTGCCGATGTGTTCTACAATGCGCTGGGCGGCGGCGATGTGCTGACCGCAGGCGAGGGCCATGCTGGCGAAACCCAGCCGACCACGGCGCGGCCCTTCTTCTACGTATCGTCCAGTCCGTGGAATCTGTTCAGCTATCTGGTTACCTATATCCGGGGTCGCGGTCTGCCGCTGGGGCCGATCTTCCTGCGCGACTGGGGGCTCAACCGCGAAACCTTCGGTTCCTCCAGCCATGGGGCGCACAAGCGCGCGGCGATCGACGGTATCCTCGGCGCCTATCCCGAAATGAAGTTCGCCCTGATCGGCGATGACAGCCAGGGCGACCTCACCCCTTTCGCCGATGTGGCGCTGGAGAATCCGGGCCGCGTGCGCGCCATATTCATTCGCAAGGTCGGTGACGCGATGAGCCCCGTTGAACTGACAGCGAAGGCCAAGCTGAAGGCCGCCAACATACCGCTGTGGCTGGGCGCCAGCTACGATACGGGGCACAAGTTTCTGGCCTCGGTGGGGCTGTTGGCGGACGAGGAAGCCAGGGCGATCGTCGATTCGGTCGAACGAACCGATCCTTCGATCGCCGTGTGAAGCGCCCGATGAAGCTTCTGATCAGCGTCGTGGCGGTGCTGGCTGTGGCAGGCGGCATGCTGATGCTGGCTATTCGCAATAACGGGCCAGCCGTTCTCGACGCGATCGACCGGCTGACCGGGGGCACGCGGGGTGTCATGCTCGTCGCCAAGACGAGCTATGGCGCGCATCCGGATCAGAAGCTGCGCATCTACGCACCTGCCGCCGCGAAGCAGCCGCTCCCGGTGCTGGTCTTCGTTCATGGCGGGAGCTGGCGCTGGGGCGATCCCGACGATTACAATTTCGTTGCCCGTTCGCTGGCGCCCGAGGGTTTCCTGGTGGTGCTCGCAGGCTACCGGCTGGGCAAGGACGGGCGTTACCCCGCCATGCTCGAAGATACGGCCTCCGCCATCGCGCACGCTGCGCGTCTCGCGCCTCGCTATGGCGGCGATTCGACCAGAATGGTCATCGCGGGCCATTCCGCCGGTGCCTATAATGTCGTGCAAACCGCGCTGGAGGAGAAGTGGCTGGCAGACGCTCCGGGCCGCATACGCGGCGTCGTGGGACTGGCCGGGCCTTACGATTTCTTCCCCTTCGACAGCGAAGCAACCATCGCCAGCTTCGGTTCGGTAGAGGCAGGAGCTGCGAGCCAGCCAGTCAATCACGCCCGCAGCGATGCGGTGCCCATGTTGCTGATTCACGGAGAGCGCGACACGCTGGTCAAGCCGCGCAATACGCGCGCCCTGTCCAGTGCCCTGCGCGAGGTCGGGGCACCGGTCGAAACGCTGTTTTACGAGGAGTTCGATCACAATGCGCCACTGGTTTCGCTGGCCAGTCCCTGGCGGCGATCGCGCGATGTCGATAATGCGCTGATCGATTTCGCACGTCGGGTGAGCGAGGTTTCAGTTCCGGTTCAGGCCGAAACCCCTTAGGCTGCCCGCCAATGCGCCTGATTGCCCGCCTGCTCGCCATTCTTGCCGCCGCCATGCTCGCGGCGCAGCCGGTCGCCGCCCAGTCGATCCTGCGCGATGCGGAGACCGAGGCGTTTCTCGACGAGATATCCGCCCCCCTTATCGCGGCGGCAGGGCTCGAACCCGAGAATGTGGATGTCGTTCTCGTCAACGACCGTTCGATCAATGCCTTCGTCGCTGGCGGGCAGATAGTCTATATTCATTCGGGCCTGATCGAAGCGGCAGATTCGGCCGAGGAAGTTCAGGGCGTGATCGCGCATGAGCTCGGCCACATTACCGGTGGCCATATTCTGCGCTATGGCGAAGGCGCGGCGTCTGCGACCAAAATTTCGCTGCTCTCGGTGCTTGCCGGGATCGGCGCCGCGCTGGCCGGAGCGGGCGAGGCGGCTATGGGCGTGATGGCGCTGGGCCAGCAGGCGGCGCTCGGCCAGTTCCTGTCCTTCAGCCGGACGCAGGAATCCTCGGCCGATTTCGCGGGCGCCGAATATCTTTCGAAAGCGGGAATTTCCGGCCGGGGGTCGCTGACCTTCTTCGGCAAGCTGCTCAACCAGGAATATCGCTATGGCTACAGTCAAAGCGACGAGGCCGGCTTCTATCGTACCCACCCCTTGTCGGGCGATCGGATTGCCACCCTGCGCGAAGTCTATGAAAAGGACCCGGCCTGGGATCGGCCGCCAAATGCGCGCAACCAGGCCAATTTCGACCGCGTAAAGGCCAAGCTGACCGGCTACATCGCCAAGCCTTCCGCAACCCTGCGTGACTATCCCGAAACCGACCAGTCGATCCCCGCGCTCTATGCCCGTGCCTATGCCTATCACCAGAACGCCCGGGTGGACCGCGCGCTCGATGCGGCGGATGCGCTGATCGCGACGAGCCCAAACGATCCCTATTTTCTCGAACTCAAGGGGCAGGTCCTGCTCGAATCGGGCCGTCCGGGCGAAGCGCTCGATCCGCTGCGCCGCGCGACTGCCCTGACAAATTCCGAACCTCTGATCGCCAGCATGTTCGGCCATGCGCTGATCGCAACCGAAGATCCGGCCAATTACGAAGAGGCCGAACGCGTATTGCGCGCCGCAGTAGGCCGCGACCGGCGCAACCCGTTTGCCTGGTACCAGCTCGGTGTGGTCTATGCTGCCCGTGGCGACACCGCCCGGGCGCGGCTCGCGACGGCGGAGCAGCAGGTGATGAGCGGACAATATGCGCTCGCGCTGCGCAGCGCCCAGGCGGCCGAGGGCGGGCTGGAGCGGGGAACGCCCGACTGGATTCGCGCGCAGGATATCGGCATGCAGGCGCGAGCGCTGCTGGAACGGCAATGCGAAATGGAACGCGGGCGCAATTGCGCACCGCGCTGACTGACGGATTAGGGGCCTTATGAGAAATCATCTGCTGACCGCGCTGATCGCGCTGGTGTTCGGCTTTGCCGGTGCCGCGCTATGGTCGCTGTCCGGACTCGGCAACGGTCAGACTCGCGACTATTTGCTCGCTAACCCGCAGATCTTGCCCGAGATGGCCGAAGCCTATCAACGTGGAGATGCGCAAAACCGACTGGCGCAGATCGCGGACGAAGTGAAGCAGCCCTTCCCTGGTGCGGTGCTTGGCAATCCGCAGGGATCGAAAGTGCTGGTCAAGTTCACCGATTATGGCTGTACTTATTGCCGACAGTCGGTCGCAGCGATCGACAAGCTGATCGCCACCGATCCCGAGCTCAAGGTGGTGGTGCGTGAATGGCCCATCTTCGATGGCAGCGAACAGGCGGCGCGCATGGCGCTCGCGGCAGCGAAACAGGGCAAGTATCCCGCCTTCTATCACGCGATGTTCGAACAGGGTCCGCCGAGCGAGGCAGGGATTGCTCGCGCTGCGGAAATCGCCGGGCTCGACATTGCCGCCGCCGAGGCTTTCGCGCAGTCCGACGAAGCGACCGCCGAACTGGCGAAGTCCATGGCCTTCGCCCGCACATTGCAATTTACCGGCACGCCGAGCTGGGTAGCGGGCAGCGAGGTGATCGAAGGGCTGGTTCCCGCCGAGCGGCTCGCCAAGGCGCTCGACGCCGAAACCTAGGCGCTCATTCCTCTTCCAGCGCCTTCGCATAGGCCGAGGCGATCGGTTTCGCCATCACGCGGCGCACCATCGGTTCGAAGAACTCAAGCGGTTCGTTGTCGTAATCGGGATCGAACGCTGCCTGATCGTATTTTTCGCAAAATTCGCGGCAGGCCTCGAAATGGGGGTGGTCGGCGAACTTGTCGCGCGCATTCTGGTCCATGCCGAGGAAATGGAAGTAGTAATAGCCCTGGAAAGCACCGTGATTCTGGCAGATCCAGTGCACTTCCTCGCTCACGAAGGGCTTGATGATCGAGGCGGCGACTTCGGGATGATTGTAGCTTCCCAGCGTGTCGCCGATATCGTGCAGCAGCGCCATCACGACATATTGCTCGTCGCGCCCGTCGCGGTGTGCACGGGTCGCGGTCTGCAGGGAATGCTGGAGTCGATCGACTGGAAAACCGCCGAAATCGCCGTCGAGTAGCTTGAGATGGTCCAACACACGGTCGGGCAACCCCTTGGCGAAGGCGCGATATTCGCCGCCAATGATCGCCCAGTCTTCGGCCGTGCCTTCCTTCATCTCGCGGAACTTGGCGCGTTCGCTGGCTGCATGTTCGATATTTTCCTGCACGCCCATCGCGTCTCTCCCTCGCTTCGGCTGTGGGTAGCGTTCTAGCGACTGGCGCAGTTCGTCGCAATTGCGCTAGGGGTTCGCGCACATGGCCGTATTGCCCATCCGACCCACGCCGTTCTTCGAGAACAAGAACCAGGCGTTCTGGAACCTCCAGCTTGCTGGCTGGGGCGGGGCGACACTGCTGCGTGCAATGTCGGCGTTGGCGAACGACCTTCCGCCCGACCGGCTGGTCATCAATCTGATTTCCACCATCACCGGATTTTCGATCAGCCTGTTGCTGGCGGTCACCTACAACCGGCTGATCCGCCAGAAGCCGCTCGTCACATGGGGCGCGACGACCGTGGTTCTTGCGATCGCGACCGGGTTCTATGCCTTCATCGACAGTTGGGTTCTCGAAGTCGCGGGCGGCGCGACGAGCCAGAATTTCGCCAAGCTGTTCATCGGCATCTATTTCTTCAACCTCACCCTGCTCGGTGCCTGGTCGGCGCTGTATTACGCGATCAATTTCTTCCTTCAGGTGGAGGAACAGGCCGACCGGCTCGAACGGCTGGAAGCACAGGCGACCAGCGCACAGCTCGCCATGCTGCGTTACCAACTCAACCCGCATTTCCTGTTCAATACGCTCAATTCGATCAGCACGCTGGTGCTCCTCAAACAGAGCGAGACGGCCAATGCCATGCTGACCCGCCTGTCGAGCTTCCTCAGGCATACACTGGTCACCCAGCCGGGCGGGAAAGTGACGGTTGAGCAGGAGGTCGAGACATTGCAGCTCTATCTCGGCATCGAACAGATGCGTTTCGAAGAGCGTCTGCGGTCCACCTTCCGCATCGAACCGGAGGCGGCAAAGGCGCAGCTCCCGGCCATGCTGCTGCAACCGCTGGTCGAAAACGCAATCAAATACGGCGTCAGTCCGCAAGAGGAAGGCGCACAAATCTCGATTGCGGCGCAGGTGGTCGGCCCGCGCCTGCGCGTCACCGTGTCCGATACCGGCCCCGGCATGACGATGAACAATACCGAAGACGGTCTGCCAGCCGTCAGACCCAGCCGTGCGCGGCGCGATTCGACCGGCGTCGGCCTCACCAATATTCGCGACCGGCTGGCCCAGGCCTATGGCGAGGAACACCGCTTCGAGATCCGTTCGCCCGAAAGCGGCGGGTTCTCGGTGCTGATCGAACTCCCCTTCGAAACGGAGGAGGCCGAGGCGTTAAGCCATGCGCAAGCCATGCGCGGCCAAGTCGAACCCCCTCAGAAACCCACGGCTCCCCCAGGCATTACACCCTCCCCCTCACCCCCGAAAGCACACCAGGCAACATGACTATTCGAACCATCCTCGTCGACGACGAGAAGCTTGCGATCCAGGGCCTCCAACTGCGCCTCGAGCCATTCGAGGACGTCGAGATCATCGAGACCTGCCAGAACGGGCGCGAAGCGATTCGCGCGATCAAGACACTGAAACCCGATCTCGTGTTCCTCGACATCCAGATGCCCGGTTTCGATGGCTTTTCGGTGGTCCAGGGCGTGATGGAGATCGATCCGCCGCTATTCGTTTTCGTCACCGCCTTCCAGGAACACGCGATTCGCGCCTTCGAAGCCAATGCGGTCAATTACCTCATGAAACCGGTCGACGAAGACAAGCTCGCCGACACGGTCGAACGCGTGCGCCAGCGCCTTGCCGAAAAGAAATCGACCGAAGAGGCGGAAAAGCTCAAAAGCGTCCTTTCCGAAGTCGCTCCCGAAGCCGCCGAAGGGCTTGCCGGCGAGGAGGCGGAGGCCTCGAACAGGTACGAGAAGCTCATCAACGTCAAGGATCGCGGCCAGATATTCCGCGTCGAAACCGACACGATCGAGCATATCGAGGCGGCCGGCGACTATATGTGCATTTATACCGGCGACAATTCGCTGATCCTTCGCGAAACGATGAAGGACCTCGAACGGCGGCTCGACCCGCGCAAGTTCCAGCGCGTCCACCGCAGCACAATCGTCAATCTCGACCAGGTGCGGCAGGTGAAACCGCACACCAATGGCGAGTGCTTCCTGGTGCTGGATTCGGGCGCGGAGGTGAAGGTGTCGCGCTCGTACAGGGATGTGGTCGCGCGGTTCGTGCATTAGTTTGCTTTTCGCACCGGCACCCGTCGGTGCGTCCTCGCTAGACGTGCAGCAAGCTGCACCCGCTGCGGGCGGGCGGGCGCCCTTGCCGGGCCTCCCCCGGCCCGGTTAGGAGCACTTCATGGCATTCCAACTTCCGGGTTTCGACCTTTCCGCATTCGTTCGCGACACTCTGGACGAGGATCTCGGTGAAGGGCTGGCGGGCGGCGGGCGCGACGTCACCAGCGAAAGCGTGATTCCCGCCGAGGCGCGCTTTGCGGGCGTAATGGATACGCGCGACGCGATCCATGTCGCCGGTCTTCCGGTAGCGGCAGCTTTCTTTCATGCACTCGATCCCGGCATAAGCGTCGATATTCTGGTGGAAGAAGGCGCGAACGTGTCGGCGGGTACCGATCTCATGCGGCTCGAAGGCAATGCGCGCGCCATGCTGACCGCCGAACGCAGCGCGCTCAACACCGTTCAGCACCTTTCGGGCATCGCCACCCTGGTTGCCGAATATGTCCGCACGATGGATAATCCCGGCTGCACATTGCTCGATACGCGCAAGACCATTCCCGGCTTGCGCATGCTCGAAAAATACGCCGTGCGAATGGGAGGCGGTTCGAATCATCGCATGGGGCTGTGGGATGCGGCGATGATCAAGGACAATCATGTCCTCGTTGCCGGTTCGGTCGGCGAAGCGGTGCGCCGTGCGGTCGAAGCCGGAGTGAAGGACATCATCTGCGAGGTCGACCGGATCGACCAGATCGAGCCCGCGCTGGCGGCGGGCGCAACTCGGCTGCTGCTCGACAATATGGAGCCGCCCGTGCTGCGCGAGGCCGTGGCGCTGGTTGCCGGCCGTGTGCCTACCGAGGCCAGCGGAGGGATCAATCTCGAGACCATCAAGGCCAAGGCCGCGACCGGCGTCGACTATGTGTCGGTCGGACGCCTCACTCAAAGCGCTCCGGCAGCCGATATCGGCCTCGACTTTACCCCTTTGTGATTTGCGGGCATTCCTTTCCCGTCGATAGCGGGGGAAGTGGGGATGCGTCCGGTTTCTATCCTATGGTTCGAGCGCCTGTTTCTGCTCAGTCTCGCGCTCGTGCTCGTCAATAGCGTGGTCCAGTACGACGCTTTCCTGGCTCAAATCCGGAGCGAGCCTGCCCTTTCCGCCATGGGGTCGGGCGACGGCTTCGCCATCGGCGTGATTGCGATCAGCCTGCTGATTCCGGCGATCCTGTGGTACTTTATCGCCCGCCGCGCGAGCATTGCCGCGAAATGGATGCTGGTGGCCTTGACCGTCTTCGGGCTGCCGTTCGTGAATTTCGATCCCGCAACCGCGTGGAATCCGGCCAGGCTGACGAGCCTGGTGGTCACGGGTCTCCAGCTTGCGGCCATCGTGCTGCTTTTCCGCGCCGATGCCCGAGCCTGGATGAACCGGACCGAGGACGATCATGCGGCGCCTTAGCCATGGCGTCGCCCTTTCGCTCGCGGCGGCCTTGCTTCCGTCCGCACCGCTTGCCGCGCAGCATTACCAATGCGAATTGCCGTCCAGCTTGCGCTTGCCACACGTAACCCCCGATGCGCCGCCGCGCCGCCTGCCGGTCACCGGCTATACGCTGGCGCTGAGCTGGAGCCCGGAATTCTGCAAGCCGCGCAAGGGCCAGCGCCGCCATGCGCGCCAATGCAGCGGACGCGAGGGTATGTTCGGCCTGGTCGTCCATGGGCTGTGGCCGGAAAGCGGGCGAACCTGGCCGCAATGGTGCCCTGCTCCGCGCGGTCCCTTGCCGCGTGAGGTGGCGGCGAACATGTGTATCTCGCCTTCTGCTGCGCTCCTTGCGCGCCAATGGGCCAAGCATGGCGCCTGCATGACGAAGCGGCCCGCAACCTATTTCAAAGTCACCCGCATATTGTGGCATGGCCTGCGCATCCCCGACCTCGATCGCGTGAGCCGCGAGGACGGCCTTACCGCCGGCACCATCCGCACGCGCTTTGTCGATGCCAATCCCGACTGGCCGCGCGAAGCAGTCGGCGTGAAGCTCAACGTACGGGGATGGCTCGAAGAAATGCGCCTGTGCTACGATAAGCGCTTCATGCCCGCGACCTGCGACCGGGCGCGCTTTGGAGCGCGGAACGAGGCGGCGGCGAAGATATGGCGGGGGTTGTAGCTAGTTCACCGAGATGGTCTTTTCCGTGACGGATGGAAGCACATCATCGAGCCAGTCATGGGACTGCAATGCTGCGGAGTCACCCCAGTGCAGCTCGTCGCCGTCTACCCAGAAGTAGAATGAACTGGAGGTCTCGGACTCGAGACAAATCCCTACCATTGTTCTGTGCCAGACAAGTTCAGCGATCCGGTCAATTGCAAGGCCAGAAAGCGTCGGGAAAAGATCCCGCGTCACGTCGGACAGTTCTGTCCTGCCGAATTCGTCCATCTCCGTGGGGCTGGGCAGTGGATCGCTATCAAGGATCATCCTCTGACCATCGCCGGCGACCCGCAAGCACAGCGTTTTCCCGTTCGTGAAACTTAGGAGTAGGCGAAGAGGCGGGCCATTAGGTTTCTCATTGAAATAGTGCCTCTCCGCAGTGATCGAGGTCAGCTTCATCGCCGCTCCCTGAAAAACTCGCGCAACAATTCCGCCGCCCTCG
>CAMYIQ010000028.1 GCA_947258465.1 uncultured Erythrobacter sp. | reverse complement strand
GCGCGCCGCCCATTCCGCCCAGCCCCCCGGTGAGAATCCATTTGCCCGCCAGATCGCCGTCATAGTGTCTGCGGCCCGCCTCGACGAAGGTTTCATACGTGCCCTGCACGATGCCCTGCGTGCCGATGTAGATCCAGCTACCGGCCGTCATCTGGCCGTACATCATCAGGCCCTTCCTATCGAGTTCGCTGAAATGGTCCCAGTTCGCCCAGTGCGGCACGATGTTGGAATTGGCGATCAGCACGCGCGGCGCATCGGCATGCGTGCGGAAAACGCCAACCGGCTTGCCCGACTGGACCAGCAATGTTTCGTCGTCGGAAAGGGTTTTGAGGCTGGACAGGATCGCCTCGAAATCCCGCCAGCTACGCGCCGCCTGGCCGATCCCGCCATACACCACCAGCTCATCGGGATTTTCGGCCACCTGCCGGTCGAGATTGTTCTGGATCATGCGGAACGGTGCCTCGGCCTGCCAGCTGCGGCAGGTGAGTTCAGGCCCGGTGGGCGATTTGATATCGCGGGCGTTACGGCGGTCGATTGTCATGTAAGATCTCCGAAAGTGCTTTCGATACCGTCGAATGCCTCGGCGAGCGTGTCGCGCAGGTCGGCGGCCTTGTCTGAACTGAAATCGAAGGGCGATTCTTCGGCTTCGAGATAGGTCGATTGCGCGATTTCCATCTGGATCGCGTGAATGTTCCTGCCGGGATCGCCGTAATGCCGCGTGGTCCAACCGCCCCGGAATCGGCCATTCACGACATAGCTGTAGGGACCATTGGCGCAGGCGATAGCGACGGCGCGTTCGATTGCCTGTCCGCAGGATACACCGCCATTGGTGCCGATATTGAGATCGGGCAGCGTACCGTCGAACAGGAAAGGCAGATGCGACCGGATCGAGTGGCAATCATAGAGCACGGCAAAACCATGCGCGGCGCGCGCGCGGTCGAGTTCGGCGCGGAGCGCGGCATGGTATGGCGCGTGGAAGGCCTCGCGGCGGCGAGCAATCTCACCCTCGTCCGGCTCATCAAGCCAAAGCGGCTGGTTCTCGAAATCGACCAGTGGCACCAGACCGGTTGTGTTCTGGCCGGGATAGAGGCTCTCGCCATCGGGCGGGCGGTTGGCATCGATGACGTAGCGATTGAATTCGGCGCGCACGATCGTCGCTTGCGGGACGAGGCCGTCGTAAAGCTGCGGGATATGCCAGTCGGTATCGGCGAGCATCGCCCCGCGTTCGGTCAGCTTCGCACGGATATTCCCGGGCACGAAGGTCCCCGAATGCGGCTGCGCGAGCACGATCGGCGAGGTGCCGGGTATAATGGTGACGGGGCTCATGCACCGAAACCGGCGATCGTCTCGGCGGCAATGCCCTCGGCTAGAACCGCCGCGCCGAGCAGCTCCGCCATGGCCGCGATGTCGGGTTCCATCAGACGGTCTCCGGTCAATGCGGGCGAGGCGGCGCGGATGCGCGTCATCGCCGCTCGCAGCGTCGCACTGGTCTCCAGCGGGGCGCGGCACTCGACGCCCTGTGCGGCAGTCATCGCCTCGATGCCGAGGATGGCGGCGAGGTTGGCATTCATCTCGAACAGCCGCCGCGCACCATGGCAGGCCATCGACACATGGTCTTCCTGATTGGCCGAGGTCGGGGTGGAATCGACAACGCGTGGATTGGCGAGCGCCTTGTTCTCGCTCATCAGGGCAGCGCTGGTGACTTCGGCAATCATCAGGCCCGATTGCAGGCCCGGCGAAGGCGCGAGGAATGCAGGAAGGCCGAAGCTCAGCGCCGGGTCGACCAATAGCGCGATGCGGCGCTGAGCGATCGCGCCGATCTCGGACACGGCCAGGGCAATGCCATCAGCCGCCATGCCGACCGGTTCGGCGTGGAAATTGCCGCCGGAGACGATGGCCCCGTCGGACAGCACGAGCGGATTGTCGGTCGCGGCATTGGCCTCGAGCCGCAAGACATTGCCTGCATGGGCAAGCTGATCGAGACAGGCGCCGATCACCTGCGGCGCACAGCGCAGGCAATAGGGGTCCTGCACTCGCAAATCGTCCTCGCGGTGACTCTCGCGAATTTGCGAACCTTCAAGGAGGGTGCGAACCGCCTCTGCCGCGACGATTTGCCCGCGATGGCCGCGCAGCGTGTGGATTTCCTCGCGGAACGGCGCTGTCGAACCCATTGCGGCATCGAGCGACAGGGCGGTCGTGACCAGCGAATTGACGGCCAGCCGCCAGCTATCGAACAGCGCGGCAAGAGCAAGCCCGGTCGACACCTGCGTGCCATTGAGGAGCGCGAGGCCTTCCTTGGCTTCGAGCACCAGCGGTTCGAGCCCGGCGCGCTGGAGCGCTTCGCCCGCCGCCATGCGTTCGCCGCGATAAAAGGCGTCGCCCTCGCCGATCAGGGTCGCCGCAACATGGGCAAGCGGTGCAAGATCGCCCGAGGCCCCGACCGATCCCTTCTCGGGCACTACCGGAGTAACGCCCGCCTCCACCAGTTGTTGAAGCCGTTCGACCACCACCGGGCGCACGCCCGATGCCCCGCGCCCGAGCGAAAGGCACTTGAGCGCGATTATGAAGCGCACGATCTCGGGGGCGAGCGGTTCGCCGAAACCGGCGCTGTGCGAGAGGACGAGATTGCGCTGTAGCGTCCCGAGATCCGTTGCCCCGATGCGCACGCTGGCCAGCTTGCCAAAGCCGGTATTGACCCCGTAGATCGCTTCGTCCGAGCCGACTGCCAAACGCAGCCGATCGGCCGACTGCGCTACCGCCGCCATGGCGGCATCATCGATCCGGAAGGAACCGGAGGAGCGATAGAGTGCCTCCAGCTCGGCCATGCCGAGCGATCCGGGCGACAGCGAGTCACGCATGGTAGTGGGTTCCTGCAACAATGCGGCCGCGCAGCAGACGTCCGCCGATCCAATAGCTGAGATAGTCCGGGTGGGGCGCATCCCACACCGCAAGGTCGGCGCGTTTACCTGCCTCGATCGTGCCGTAATCGGCTTCCAGCCCGAGCGCCTTCGCCCCGTTCCGCGTCGCCCCCGCCAGCGCTTCTTCGGCAGTCATGCGGAACAAGGTGCAGCCCATGTTCATGGCCAGCCGCAGCGAAGAGAGCGGCGAGCTTCCAGGGTTGCAATCGGTGGCCAGCGCCATCGCGACACCCGCCTCGCGTAGCGCCTCCATCGGCGGCAGGCGCGTTTCGCGCAGGGCATAGAAAGCCCCGGGGAGAAGCACCGCCACCACATTTTTTTCAGCTAGCTTAGCGGCGTCCCCAGGTGCCAACCATTCCAGGTGATCGGCGGACAAGGCATCGTAGTCGGCGGCCAGCACCGCGCCCTTGAGATCGCTCAATTGCTCGGCATGCAGTTTGACACGGATGCCAAGATCACGCGCCGTTTCGAATACGCGGCGGATTTGCGCCGGGCTGAACCCGATCCCTTCGCAGAACCCGTCGACGGCATCGACCAGACCCTCGGCAGCGGCGGCCTGGAGGCCCGGAATGACAATCTCGTCGATATAACGGTCGGCCTCGCCCTCGAATTCGGGCGGCAGCGCATGGGCAGCAAGCCAGCTTGTCACGATGCGAACGGGGCGTTCGGCTTCGATCGCCCGCGCGACGCGAAGCATGCGCATCTCGTGTTCGATGGTGAGACCGTATCCGGACTTGATCTCAATGACCGCAACACCGTCTGCGATCAAATCGTCCACCCGGCGCAGGGCGCTGACCAGCAGATCTTCCTCGGCGGCCTCGCGGGTGGCAGCGACCGTCGAGCGGATCCCGCCCCCTGCCTTCGCGATCTCCTCATAGCTTGCACCTTCCAGGCGCAGCGCGAATTCGCGGCTGCGATCACCACCGAAGACGATGTGGGTGTGGCAGTCCACCAGCGCCGGCGTGACGAGCGCATCGCCGAGATCGACGCTTTCCCAACGATCAAGGTCCCGGGGAAGCACGCCACGCGGCCCAATCCAGGCAATCCGCCCTTCATCGACCACGATCGCCGCATCGTCGATCAGCCCATAGCCGACTTCATCCGCAACCATCGTCGCGGCTCTGCAATTGATGAACACTCGACCCGTCATGGACTTGCGTGGCTCCTCTCTGTGTGATTATGTATGCACATAATATTAGAAAGGCGCAACGGCCAATGGGAAGCATAATTTCGGCGCGGCAGGTCCTCACGCCCTCGGGCTGGCTGGCGGATCACGCAATCCATGTGGACGAAAGGGGGGTAATTGCCGAAATCTCGCCTCGCGGCTTCGATGCAGCGGCGGCGGTCGGCACGGCGCTGCCCGGTATGGCCAATGTCCACACCCATAGTTTCCAGCGCGCGATGGCGGGGTTGGCCGAAGCCCGCGGCCCCGCCGGGGCAGATGATTTCTGGACCTGGCGGCAGGTCATGTATCGCTTCCTCGACATTCTTACGCCGGACCATATCGAGTCGATCGCCGCACTGGTGCAGCTCGAAATGGCAGAAGCAGGCTACACCGCTTCGGCAGAGTTCCATTACCTCCATCACCAAGTCGGCGGCAGGCATTTCGACAACACAGCCGAAACCTCGCAATGTATTTTCGCGGCGAGCGAGGCGAGCGGGATCGGCCTGACGCATCTGCCGGTGCTTTATACCTATGGCGGGCTCGACGGGCGCCCGTTGCAGGAGGGGCAACTACGCTTCGGCAGTTCGGCTGCCGCATTCGAAACGCTTTACGCTCGGATCTCGGCATGCGCGCGCGACATGCCAGCCGACTTCCGGCTTGGCGTGGCCCCGCATTCGCTGCGCGCGGTGGATCGCGAGGGGCTCGATATATGCCAGGCGCTGTGCCCGGACGGCCCGATTCACATCCATGCCGCCGAACAGGTAAAGGAAGTCGAAGAGGTCGAGGCCCATCTCGGCGCGCGCCCGGTGCGCTGGCTGCTCGACAACCTGCCTGTCGACAGGCGCTGGTGCCTCATTCATGCCACGCATCTCGATGCGAGGGAAACATCCGACCTTGCGGATTCGTGTGCGGTCGCAGGTCTGTGCCCGACGACCGAGGCTAATCTCGGCGACGGTATTTTCCCGGCGCGCGATTATCTCGCGGCGCAAGGGCGCATCGGAATTGGTTCTGATTCGAACATCCGAATCTCGCTTGCGGAAGAACTGCGCATGCTTGAAGTCGCGCAGCGCCTGGCCCATCGCCAGCGTGCCGTGCTGACCGACGACGCCACCCGCTCCAATGGACGTTACCTTTACGAACGTGCCGCGCGTGGCGGCGCGCAGGCGATCGGACGCAATGCGGGATCGATCGAGACAGGCAAGCTGGCCGATATCGTAGCATTGCGCGACCACCTGCCCTTCCTCGACTGGCCTCAGGCGGACCAGCGGCTCGATGCGTGGATATTCGGAGTTGAAGCGCGCGCGGTCAGCGATGTGTGGTCGGCAGGCCGACATATCGTCCAGGACGGCGAACATCGCCGCGCTGTCGAGATCCGATCCCGTTTTGCTCGCACGATCCGCGAGCTTGGCGCGGCGCTGTGAATCCGAACACCCATCGCGGCATCCGTGAAGCGATCCGCGCGCGCATCGTCGCAGGCGAATGGAAGCTGGGCGAACTCATCCCGGGCGAGGCCGATTTCGCGGAGGAATATGGCTGTTCACGCACCACGGTGAATCGCGCATTGCAGGCATTGGCCGAGGAAGGCCTGGTAGAGCGCAAACGCAAGGGTGGCACGCGTGTGCGCCCGCTGCCGCTACCGCAGGCGAGCTTGCGCATCCAACTGCTGCGCGAACAGGTTGAAGAGGCCGGTAGCGCCTATCGCTGCGAGATCATCGAGCGAAAGCTGGCATCGCCGCCTCCAGAGGTGGTGGAACGTCTGAAGGCTGTGGGCGATGCGCGTTCCGTCTATCTCGAGACGCTGCATCTGGCCGATGAAGCCCCGTTCGCGTTCGAGACCCGCTGGATCAATCTCGCCACGGTTCCGCAGTTCGAACATGCCGACCTCGGCGCGCTGAGCGCCAATGAATGGCTGGTGCGAACCGTGCCTTTCACACGCGGCGAGGTGGCATTGCTGGCGACCAATGCCGATCGGCACACGGCCGCAATGCTCGACACGATCGATGGCAAGGCGCTGCTTACGATGGAACGGACCACATGGCTCGACGATCGTCCTGTAACCACGATGACACTTCGCTACGCCCCAAATCACCGGATCGCCTTCGCGATCTAGGAGCCTCGGCGGCTTATATCATGGAGCCAGCCACAGCCTGATGATCCAGGCGATGGCCCCGAGCACAGCCACGCTCGCCACCCAGATTGCCGCCATCCAGGCCAGGCGCCGCCACAGGGGCGGTTCCCGTTCCGGCAGCGGGGTCATCAATGATAGCCCTCGTCGGCGACCTTGCCGCGAAAGACCCAATAGGCCCAGGCCGTATAGGCAATGATGAGCGGCAAGGTGATGGCGACACCGATCAGCATGAAGATCTGGCTCCGCTCGGGTGCGGCGGCATCCCAGATGGTCACGCCGGGCGGCACTACATAGGGCCACATCGTCACGCCCAGCCCGGCCATTCCGAAAAAGAACAGCGCGATGGAAAGCCAGAACGGCTTGCTGTTCCGGGCCTTGCGGATGGCCTGGATCATCGACAGCGCGATGATGGCGGTCAGGATCGGAACGGGCGCGGCAAGGTAGATTTCCGGCGCAGTCAGCCAGCGTTCGGCATATTCGGCGTTGAGGAACACGTTATACAGGCTGATCGCCCCCATCAGCACGATGGTTGCAAGAGCCGAACGCAGGGCGAGCTTTCGGGCATGGGCCTGGCCCGGCCCGTCGAGCTTCCAGATCAGCCAGGTGCTGCCGAGCAGCGCATAGCCGGCGACGACGCCGAGACCGCACAGCAATGTATAGGGCGTCAGCCAGTCGAACCAGCTTCCGGCATAGGCCCGATCGACCACTTCGATACCCTGCAGCAATGCGCCCAGCGTCATGCCCTGGGCCATGGCCGCGACCAGCGAACCGCCGGTGAAGGCCGCATCCCACAAACGCCTGTGCCCCGGATCGCGCCAGCGATATTCGAATGCCACGCCGCGAAAGACCAGCCCCAGCAGCATTGCGATGATCAGCGGGTAGGTCGCGGGCAGAATGACGGCATAGGCAAGCGGAAAGGCTGCGAACAGCCCGCCGCCGCCGAGCACGAGCCAGGTTTCGTTGCCGTCCCATACGGGCGCGATCGAATTCATCGCCCGGTCGCGTTCACGGCCCACATCGAAGGTCGGGAAAAGGATACCGATGCCCAGATCGAACCCGTCCATCACGACATAGGCGAACACAGCAAAGGCAATGATAAATGCCCAAATGACGGTGAGATCCATCATTCACCCTCCTTTTCTGTCGGCAGCGGTTCATCATGGCTCGGATTCTGGGTGGGGCCGGGCGTGATACCGGCAGTGCGGATCGGCCCCGTATCGCCGCGCTTCGCACCCAGTTCGCCGACATGCGGTGTATGGCTCATCAAGCGCAGGATATACCAGATGCCGATGCCGAAGACGGCGAAATAGACGACAATAAATGCCAGCAGCGAACCGGCCACAGCGGGCGCGTCGAGCGGGCTCGCCGCGTCGGCGGTCCTGAGCAAGCCGTAAACGACGTAAGGTTGGCGTCCGACTTCGGTAGTTATCCAGCCTGCCAGCACGGCGACGAAGCCAGATGGCCCCATGACGACCGCCGCCTTGTGTAGCAGCGGCAAATCGTAGAGCCTCTTTCGCCATCGTGCGTAGAGGCTCCACAGACCGATTCCGAGCATGGCAAAGCCAAGGCCGACCATGATGCGGAACGACCAGAAGACCATCCCCACCGGCGGCTCTTCGTCATCGGGAATGGTATCGAGTCCGGCCAGCGGCGCGTCGAGATCGTGCTTGAGGATCAGCGAGGACGCCTTCGGGATTTGGATCGCGTATTTGACCGTCTTTTCTTCGCTGTCGGGAATGCCGAACAGGATCAGCGGCGCACCATCGGGATGGCTCTGGAAATGGCCTTCCATGGCCATGACCTTCTGCGGCTGGTGTTCCAACGTATTGAGGCCGTGAAGATCGCCCGCGTAGATTTGCAGCGGTGTGACGATCGCGGCCATCCACATCGCCATCGAGAACATCTTGCGCGCATGGAGGTTGGCCCGGTCCTTGAGCAGGTGCCACGCCCCCACCCCGCCCACCACGAAGGCAGTGGTCAGATAAGCAGCCAGGACCGTATGGACCAGGCGATAGGGAAAGCTCGGATTGAAGACGATGTCCCACCAGCTTTCGCCCGGGAGAATCTGCCCGTTGGCAGCCATTTCGAATCCGGTGGGCGTCTGCATCCAGCTATTCACCGACAGGATCCAGAAAGCGGACACGAAGGTGCCCAGGGCCACCATGCAGGTCGCGAAGAAATGCAGCTTCTTGCCGACCTTGTTCATGCCAAACAGCATTACCCCCAGGAACCCCGCTTCGAGGAAAAAGGCGGTCAGCACTTCATAGGCCATGAGCGGCCCGATCACCGGCCCGGCAACGTCGGAGAATACGGCCCAGTTGGTGCCGAACTGGTAGCTCATGACGATGCCGGACACGACGCCCATCGCGAATACGATGGCGAAGATCTTCACCCAGTATTTGAACAGTTCGAGATAAAGCTGCTTGCCGGTCTTGAGCCACAGCCCCTCGAGCACCATCAGAAAGCTCGCGAGCCCGATCGTGAAGGCCGGAAAGAAGAAGTGAAAGCTCACCGTGAAGGCGAACTGGATACGTGCAAGCAAGAGGGCGTCGAACTGTTCGAACATGGGCCTACCTTGTCAATCTGTGCATGGGTCTAGGACGCGACCGCAGGGCGGAGCAAGAGGACGCGTCCCAGCAGCCCTCAACCTAGCTGTGTGGTGCGCAGATAGGGTTTGATCGTCTCGAACCCTTGCGGGAATTTCTCACGCGCCTCTTCATCGCTGACCGAAGGCGGGATGATCACATCCTCGCCGGGCATCCAGTTCGCGGGCGTGGCGATCCCCGCCCGATCACCGGTCTGGAGGCTGTCGATGACGCGCAGAATTTCATCGAAATTGCGCCCGACACTCATCGGATAAGTCATCGTCAGGCGGATCCTGTTCTGCGGATCGATGATGAAAACGGAACGGACAGCGGCCGTCTCGCTCTCGTCCGGATGAATCATGTCGTAAAGCCGGGCGATCTTCAGATCGGGATCGGCAACGATCGGGAATCGAAGCGTTACACCCTGCGTCTCATCGACGTCCTTTACCCACCTGCAATGCTCCTCGACCGTATCGGTCGAAAGCCCGAGAGGCTTCACATTGCGCTGTTCGAATTGCTCGG
>CAMYIQ010000027.1 GCA_947258465.1 uncultured Erythrobacter sp. | reverse complement strand
GCGGCGCGTGTTCGCCCGCCAGCGCCCAGTCCATCAGCGTGGCATGGCCGGTCCGGTCGGGGGCCTGTTCGAGCAGGACGATGCGCATTGCGGGCTTGGTCTTGCGTGTTCCGGAATCGGTTTCGATCACCCCGTCGATCATACGGAACAATGTGGTTTTTCCGACGCCATTGCGGCCGATCAGCGCGATCCGGTCGCGTGGGCCGATATGGAGGTCGAGCGGATCGTGATCCGGCCCGCCGAACAGCCATTTGCCGCCCTGTTGCAGGGCCATGCCTTCGAGGCTGAGGATGGGAGGCTGTGCCATAGGCCGCGCGAGGTAGGCGCGCGCGGCCCCGGCTGCAAGCGCCTAGCGTTTCGCGCGTTGCTCATCGACCATGCGGGCAACGTCGGCCAGCAGCGCGGGCGCGTCGTAAACGATGCCGTCCTTGATCGTCCAGCGCACGCCGCCGACCTGCTCGATCGCGCCGGTCTCGTAATTCAAGCGCGTATGGCCGGTGCCGTATAGCACCTTCAAGTTGGCCAGCGGGTTTTCGGGCACGATCACGAGATCGGCGAGCTGGCCGACCGCGATCCGGCCCATCGGTGGTTCCTGCCCGCGCGGTTCGTAAATCTCGCGCGCGCCGTCGATCGTAGCGGCCCGGATGACCGCGAGCGGGGAAAGTCCCGCCTCGCGCAGCATTTCGAGCTCACCGATATAGGCGAAGCCCCAAGTCTGGTAGATATAGCCGGGATCCGATCCCGCCGTGACGCGCCCGCCGCGATCGTGGAAATCCTTCGTCAGCTTGAACCACTTGGCGTAGAAATTGCGCCAGGCGGTCTCGTCCTCGCTGGTCCAGTCCTTGTAATAGCTACCGTGGTTCGTGGCGCTCGGGGCGTAGAATTCCATCAACGAAGGCAGGCTGTATTTCGCATGCCAATCACGGGTTTTGGCCGCCATCACATCGCGGCTGGCAGAGTAGATATTGAACGTTGGGTTCAGCGTGACGCCGCTTTCGACGAGCGAGTCGATATAGGCATCCCATTTTTCGCTTCCCGGTTCGACGGCCTGCGGGGCAAGCCGCGCGACCCAGCCGAAGCGCGCTTGCTCGTCGAAATAATTGTAGTCTTCGGGGTAGTAGGGAAGCCCCTCCTTCAGCAGACTTTCGAAATGTCCGTAAAAATGAGTCACTCCGCCAAGGCCCAGTTCCACGGCCTTGCGGGCGTTCACTTCCGCCACGCCGGTCTGGGCGAGATGGGCGACCGTGCCCATCTGTTGTCGCTTCGCCTCATCGAGCGCGGCTTCGAGCACTGGAGGAGTGGCCGAATTGAAGAATTTAATGCCCCAATAGCCCTGCGCCTTGGCCCAGCGTACCCATTCACGCGCCTTGGCGGGGGTGCCTGGATTTCCACCGGACCATTTGTCGCCAAAGACGGCGTAGGGAATCAGGCGCGGGGCAACGATAGTGTTGGCGGCGCTGCGGCGGGCATCTGACAAGTCCGGCGTTCCGGGACCGAAATAGAAGCTTACCCCGCGCACCGTGGTGACGCCATGAGCGAGCCAGAGTTTGTAGCCATAGGAGGGTTGGGGCGCCTTGGCCGGATCGCCATTATGTCCGTGCGTATCGACGAAACCGGGCAGGACATACATGCCCTCCGCATCGACGATGCGTTGGACCGTCCGGGCCTCGTCCTTCGGCGCGCCGCCAGAATAAAGCGCGGTAATCCGGTTGCCTTCGACCAAGATATCGATCGGGCCGGCAGGCGGGGCGCCGGTTCCGTCGATCACCGTCGCGCCGCGGATCAGCAGTTTGTCGAAGGGTCCTTCGCCTTCCTGCGCCAAGCGATCGGGCACGGGTTCCATCTGCGCAGCGAGCGGCTGCGCACCCATTGCGGCCAGCGATGCGAATACGACTTTCCAGGCTTTCATCCGTTCTCCCTCTTTCGATCCGAGGGGCTAGCGGCATGTGCGTTTCGAGGAAAGCGGGAACACATCCGTTCAGCAAGCCGTAAAGCGGTAAGGCCGACAACCGGTTCGACCAGTGAGGAGCACGTCTATGATCCGTTTCGCCATCCCCCTTCTTGCCGCCGCCGCCATGGCTTCGAGCGCGCAGGCCGCCGAAGTGCAGATCGCCAGCCAGGGGCCGGTCGTCGAACTGACGGTCAACGAAATCGTCCACCGTGCGCCCGACGTTGCGCAAATCGGAGCGGGGGTGTCGACGCGTGCGCCCACTGCGAAAGCGGCAGTGCAAATGAATGCGGAGGCGATGGATAAGCTGATCGCGCAACTGCGCAAGCTCGGCATCGAGCGCCGCGACATCCAGACTTCAAACTTCAACCTCAATCCAAATTACAATTACAACCGGGAGACGGGCGAGCAGACTTTCGCTGGCTATAACGTCAACAATCAGGTCAACGTGAAACTGCGCGATTTGAAGCGCGCGGGCGAGGTTCTCGATGCGCTCGTCGGCGCTGGGGCGAACAATATCTATGGCCCCAATTTCATGCTCGAGGACGATGTCGCGGCCAAGGCCGAGGCGCGTCGGAGCGCCTTCAAGAGCGGACGCACCATGGCCGAAGACTATGCGAGGATGGCGGGATATTCCGGTGTACGCCTGCTCGAGATTTCGGAGAGCTTCCAAAGTTTCAGGCCGCGCCCGGAAGCGATGGTCAAAATGGCGAGCGATGCCTCCTCCGGCCAGGCTACACCCATCGAGCCGGGCGAGGTCGGCACCGGGGTCACCATCACGGTCAAATATGAAATGACCCGCTAGGCTGAATGCCGCGCGTGGCGAACATTCACACCTTGTTCAATGCGCCGGGCTTAGGCAGGGAGGTGTAATGAGACGCATTGCTACCTCTTTGCTGGCCCTGGGGCTGATCGCGGGTCCGATTATGGCCGACCCCGCTTTCGCGCAGCGTCGCTCCGAACAGGGCGAGGCGCGCCGCGAGATGAGTGCGGGCAATATCATGCAGTTGCGCGATATCGAAGCGCGCATCCTGCCGACAATGCGAGGCGCGGAATATCTCGGCCCGGCTTATGATTCCACGGCCATGGCCTACCGTCTCAAATTCTTGCGTGACGGACGGGTCATGTATGTCGATGTCGATGCACGCACCGGCAGGGTGCTGCGCCGCAGCCGCTGAGCCGGTGCAGCGAAACTGCGTTCAGGTTGACGCGTTCATCTACATGAACGAAACGCGGACCAAACTATCCGAGGACGGACATATATGCGTATCCTGATCGTCGAGGACGAGCCCACGCTCGGCCAGCAACTCAAATCGACGCTCGAACAGAACGGCTATGCGGTGGACTTGTCCACCGATGGCGAGGACGGTCACTTTCTTGGCAGTACCGAAGATTACGATGCGGTCATTCTCGACCTGGGCCTGCCGGAAATCGACGGGCTGACGGTGCTGGGCATGTGGCGTAAGGAAGGGCGGAAATTCCCTGTCCTGGTGCTTACCGCCCGTGATAGCTGGAGCGACAAGGTGGCCGGCCTCGACGCGGGCGCCGACGATTACCTCGCCAAACCCTTCCAGACCGAAGAGCTGATTGCCCGTTTGCGCGCGCTCATCCGCCGGGCATCGGGCAATACGTCGAGCGAGCTTACCGCAGGCGACGTGCGTCTCGATACGCGCTCGGGCCGCGTTACGCTGAAGGGCGAACCGGTCAAGCTGACCGCGCAGGAATACAAGCTGCTGAGCTATCTCATGCACCACAAGGGCAAGGTAGTCAGCCGCACCGAACTGATCGAGCACATTTACGATCAGGATTTCGACCGCGATTCGAATACGATCGAGGTTTTCGTTACCCGCATCCGCAAGAAGCTGGGTGCGGAAGTGATCACGACGATCCGTGGACTTGGGTACAGCCTCGACGACCCCGCCGATCAGCCGCGCGCCTGAAGCAGCGTCTGGCGGGCGGTTGATCGGCGGGCCGGCCCCGCCATCGGGCGCTGCTGCCGAAAATTCGGCGATCCTCGTCACGCCCAAGGCGAAACGCAGTCTTGCGCGGCGGATGATGGCGATTGCCGCGCTATGGATAGGCGTGTTGCTGCTTGCGGGTGGGTTTGCGCTTGATCGCACCCTGGTCCGACTGGTTGAGGACAATTTCGACTAGCAGCTCGAATATGTGCAGACGGCGCTGATTACCTCGGCGGAAATAGACAGTTTCGGCGACGTTCAGCTTTACCGCTCGCTCGGCGACCAGCGCTTCCTCGAACCCAATAGCGGCGTTTACTGGCAGATTACGGGGGAAGGGCACCAGCCTTTTCCGAGCCGCAGCCTGTGGGATCGCAGTCTGGAGGTCGAGGGGGGGTATGTCGATAACGAGCCCCATTTCTACGATTCCGATCAGTTTGAGGGAGAGCCCCTGCGCATGGTCGAACGTACGGTGATCCTGCCCGACAGCGATACGCGCTGGACCTTTGCGGTGGCATCCGCGCGGGGCGAACTCGACTTTCAGATCAGGCGTATTCGATCGATCCTGTTCTGGAGCTTTGCCGTACTGGGCATCGGCCTGCTGGCGATGGCGATGCTGCAAAGCTGGTATGGTCTTTCGCCTTTGCGCCGCGTCCGTAACGCGATCCAGGCTATGCGCAATGAAGGGGCCAATCGGATTACCGAGCCGCTTCCCCTCGAAGTCGAACCCTTGGTCGACGAAATCAACGCGCTGCTTGCCCATACCGAACAGCAGGCTGAAGAAGCGCGAATGCATGCCGGCAATCTCGCCCATGCGCTCAAGACTCCGCTGACCGTGCTCACCAATGCGGCAACCGCGCGCGATCCGAAACTGTCCGATCTCGTTTGCCGGGAAACCAAGACGATGCAGCGTCACGTCGAACACCATTTGGCGCGCGCACGGGCCGTTGGCAGGCGTGCATCCGGACATTCGCGTGCCGAAGTGTGGCCGAGCGCGGAAAGCGTGCTGCGCGCCGTGACCCGTATTTACGAGAGCACCCGTTTCGACCTCGAT
>CAMYIQ010000026.1 GCA_947258465.1 uncultured Erythrobacter sp. | reverse complement strand
GTCGCCGGCATCGATGCCGGCGACGGATCGGCCCTCAGCGCCGCCGTCCAGGGCTAGGCGGTCGCCTGACCGGCGATCACCGCGGCCAGAACGATCAGGCCGAAATCCCGATTGGACCGGAACGTGGCGAGGCAACTGGCGCCATCCGCGAAATCGACGTGGCGTAACTGTCGCCAGAGATGCCAGCCCGCGACCAGCCAGATCGCATAAAAACCGATCCCCAGCCCGGCCCGCCAGCCCGCCAGGCCAAGCAGCACGAAGGTGGCGAGATAGAACCCCCGCAGCCAGGGCCGTGTCCTGTCGCCCAGTTTGAGGGCGAGTGATTTCACGCCGATGAGGGCATCGTCCTCCTTGTCCTGATGGGCGTAAATCGTGTCGTAGCCGAGGGTCCAGAAGAACCCGGCCGCGTAAAGCAGAAAGGCCTCGGCCGCCAGCGCATTGGTGACCGCCGCGTATCCGAGCAGCGCCCCCCAGTTGAATGTCAGCCCCAGTACCGCCTGCGGCCAGTAGGTCACCCGCTTGCTGAGCGGGTAGGTGAAGACGAGGACGAGCGAGCCGATGCCGAGCGCGATGGCGAGCGGCGTGAGTTGCAACAGGATCCCAAGGGCCGCCAACAGCAGCCCCGCGAGAAACAGGATTGCGGCGCGAACAGAGACCTGACCGCTCGGCAGGGGCCGCGTGCGCGTGCGGACGACCTCGCCGTCGAAATCTCGGTCGACGATATCGTTATAGGTGCACCCAGCCCCGCGCATCAGCACGGCACCCAGGCCGAACAATGTTAAAAGCCAGAGCGTCTCGCGGCCCGCGGACTCGAAGGGCGTCGCCAGCGCGATGGCCCACCACCCCGGCAACAGCAGCAGCCAGGTGCCGATCGGGCGGTCGAGCCGGGCGAGACGGGCATAGGGGCCGAGCGCGCGGGGCAGGTAGCGCCCGACCCAGTCTTCCGGGCGCAGGTCGCTATGCGCTTTGGTGTCGTTTCCGGGGCGGGAGTGGCGGTCGGGGCACATGGCTTGGGTGGCGGGCGTCCCTCGGTTAAGCTGGTGCGTCCGGCTGGCGCCGGCGCTGTTTCTTTGTAGGCGAGTGACTGCCAACCCGCCAGACCTTGACGGCCAGAAAAACGAGAACACGCATGAGCACCGCCTTGCCCGGTCGGGAAATGCCGGCGGGAACATCCGGCGAGCGATGGGCGCCATGAGCGCTGATTTCCGCACGCCGCGGCTGTTCACCCCGGAGCCGTTCGCCGTCGGCGGCAGGCTTCGCCTGACCCCGGCGCAGACTCATTACCTGAAAAATGTGCTGCGCCGGAAGCCGGGCGACGATGTCCTGGTGTTCAACGGCCGGGACGGCGAGGGCGAAGGGCGGATCAGCGCGCTCGGCCGGGACGGCGCCGAAATCGAAGTTGCGCGCCTTCGCCGGCCACAGACATCCACGCCCGATCTCTGGCTGGTGTTCGCCCCGGTCAAGAAGGCAGCGATGGACAATCTCGTGGCCAAGGCGACAGAGCTCGGCGTCGACCGGCTGGTGCCGGTCTGGACCCAACATACGCAGGCTCGCCGCCTCAATCTCGACCGGCTCGAAGCACAGGCGATCGAGGCGGCCGAACAATCGGACCGCCTGTCCGTGCCCGGGATCGCGCCGCCCCGGCCGCTCTTGGACGTGCTCTCCGATTGGCCTGGCGAGCGCCGTCTCCTTGTTTGCGACGAGACGGGAGGTGGTCGGCCGATCCTCGATGTGCTCGACGAAATGGGCTCCGGGCCGACCGCTTTCCTGGCCGGCCCCGAAGGCGGGTTCGCGATTTCCGAACTTGACCCGATGCGCAAACTGCCCTTTTCTACCGCCATCGGATTAGGGCCCCGCGTCCTTCGCGCTGATACCGCCGCTATCGCGGCCCTGTCCTGTTGGCAGGCAAGACTTGGGGATTGGCACGAACAACCCGCTTTCCGAGGAACGCGATAAGAACGCAGCAAGCACCAAGGCGCGGCGCGGCCTACTGAACCGCCTCCCATCCACAAAGTCCGGTCCAGCCATCATGTCATCGCCCTCCCTTCTGCCGGCCGGTGTGGCCGCCGACAAAGCTGCGTTGGTGAAGTTCCTCGAAGACGGCTGCAAGCCGGAGGCGAAGTGGCGCATCGGAACCGAGCACGAAAAATTCGCCTATACCCGGGATGACCATCGCCCGATCGCCTATGACGGGCCGAACGGCATCGCCGCGCTTCTGGAGGGGCTCCAGGCGTTCGGCTGGGCGCCGGTCAGCGAAGCGGGGCGGGTGATCGCCCTGACGAAAGGGCAGGCGTCCATCTCGCTCGAACCCGGCGGCCAGGTGGAGCTGTCGGGTGCGCCGCTCGATAACCTGCACCAGACCTGTGACGAAGTGCACACGCATCTGCGCGAGGTAAAGAGCGTTGCCTCCAGGATCGGGATCGGCCTTATCGGGCTGGGATTCCATCCCGAGGCGAGCCGGGACGACATCAACTGGATGCCCAAGGGCCGCTACCGGATCATGCGGGCCTATATGCCGAGGAAGGGCAAGCTCGGTATCGACATGATGATCCGGACCTGCACGGTGCAGGTGAACCTCGATTTCTCGAGCGAGGCGGACATGGTGCGCAAGTTCCGTGTCGGCCTGGCGCTTCAGCCGATTGCCGTGGCGCTGTTCGCCAATTCGCCCTTCAGTGAAGGCAGGCCGAACGGCTATCTGAGTTACCGCAGCCGGGTCTGGACGGATACGGATCCCGATCGCTGCGGCATGCTGCCCTTCGTGTTCGATGGCGCCATGGGGTTCGAGCGTTACGTCGATTACGCCCTCGATGTGCCGATGTATTTCGTGTATCGCGACGGCACGTATCACGACGCAAGCGGGCAGTCCTTTCGTGATTTCCTCAAGGGCAGGCTGCCGGCCCTGCCGGGGGAGCTGCCCACCTTCAGCGACTGGAACGATCATCTGACGACGATCTTTCCCGAAGTGCGGCTCAAGCGGTATCTGGAGATGCGTGGCGCGGATGGCGGCCCGTGGCGGCGGCTGTGCGCCCTGCCGGCACTCTGGGCCGGGCTTTGCTACGATTCGACCGCGCTCGATGCCGCCTGGGACCTCGTCAAGAACTGGTCGGTCGAGGCGCAGGCCCGGTTGCGCGACGAGGTGCCGCGCGACGGATTCGGGGCCAGCATCGCCGGACATTCGGTCCTCGATCTGGCAAGAGAGGTGGTCGCGATCGCCGAAGGGGGGCTGGCCCGGCGCAATCGACAGGACCCGGAAACGGGCAATAACGAGGTCCTGTTCCTGGCCCCGTTGCGTGAAATCGTGGAGCGGGGCCGGACACCGGCCGACGAGCTGCTCGACTTGTACAATGGGGCCTGGCAGCACAGTCTCGGGCCGCTGTACCGCGACTTTTCCTACTAGGTCTTTTCGGCCCGGGCGGCCTCGCGAAGCCCGAAGGCGTGCCCGCTCAGGCGGCCTCGGTG
>CAMYIQ010000025.1 GCA_947258465.1 uncultured Erythrobacter sp. | reverse complement strand
GCGCCCTTCAGCCGCAGCAGCCGCGTGCCCAGTTCGACAAAGGCGATGCGGCTGCCCAGCGCGTCGCCGAAACCCCGGGCAAGCAGCCCGGCGCGCTCCGCCGGATCGTCGACGCCGATCGCCACGATACATGCCGGACCTGCCAAATCGCGCCAATGCGGCAGCCTGCTGTCCGGGCGCCAGTCGAGAACGCCGAGTCGGCGCATACAATCCCGCGCGCGGTGGGTTGCATGGTCCATCGACCAGTTCACAAGCCGCAAGTCCCAGCGTGCCGGGACCGAAGGACCGCGAGAAAGCCACTGGAGTTTCGGAAAAGTCATGTATCGCCTCATCCTCCGGATAAATCCGAGAGTGAAGACAACGCATGTATTTGGGAACGGGGGTAGCGTAGAACTACTACCGTTCCGGATGTTTTTTAGGCGTTATTTGCGCGCGTGTTCGGCGAGGAAACGCTTTATATTGCGTGCGGCCTGGCGGATGCGCTGCTCGTTCTCCACCATGGCGATGCGGACATAGCCTTCGCCTTCTTCGCCGAAGCCGACCCCGGCCGCAACGGCCACCTCCGCATGCTGGAGCAATTGCTTGGAAAATTCGAGGCTGCCCATATCTTCGAAACCGGGCGGAAGCTTCGCCCAGGTGAACATGCTGGCAGGCGGCGAGGGAATTTCCCAGCCCGCGCGTGCGAAGCTCTCGACCATCACGTCGCGCCGTTGCTGGTAACGCAAGCGGTTCTGTTCGACCACGTCCTGCGGCCCGTTCAGCGCGGCACAGGCAGCGGCCTGGATCGGCGTGAAAGCGCCGTAATCGAGATAGCTTTTAACCCGCGTCAGCGCGGCGACCAGCTGCGTGTTGCCGACGCAGAAACCCATCCGCCAGCCGGCCATGGAATAGGTTTTCGACATAGAGGTGAATTCGACCGCCACATCCTTCGCGCCGGGCACTTCGAGAATCGAGCGCGTGGGCTTGCCGTCGTAATAAAGCTCGGAATAGGCGAGGTCGGAGAGCACCCAGACCCGGTTCTCCTTCGCCCACTCGACCAGCCGCTCGTAAAATTCCAGATCGACTGTCTCTGCCGTGGGGTTGCTGGGATTGTTCACCACCTGCACCGTGGGGCGCGGCACAGTATCGGCCATCGCATTGTCGAGCGCCTTCCAGTATTATTCGTCGGGCGTTGTCGGCACGCTGCGAATCGTGGCGCCGGCGATGATGAAGCCATAAGTATGGATCGGATAGGCCGGACTGGGCGCGAGGATGACGTCGCCCGGCGCGCTGATCGCGGTGGCCATGGACGACAGTCCTTCTTTCGAACCCATGGTGACGACCACTTCGGTTTCCGGGTTCAGCTCGACCCCGAAACGGCGCTGATAATAATTTGCCTGCGCGCGCCTGAGGCCGGGGATGCCCTTCGACTGCGAATAGCCATGCGCGCTCGGCTTGGCCGCAACTTCGCACAATTTGTCGATTACATGCTGGGGTGGCGGCTGGTCCGGATTGCCCATGCCAAGGTCGATAATGTCGCGTCCAGCCTGCCGTGCGGCATGCCGCATCGCGTTAACTTCGGCGATAACGTAGGGGGGCATGCGTTTGATACGGTAAAATTCGTCGGACATTCAGGCCTCGTGGCGCGTTGGGTGAGTCACACTGATTACCTATTCACAGTGCAGGTGCAATCGGCCTAGACATATGAAGGCGCGGAATATCCTATGGCCCGCCCAATAGACGCTTGGCACCCGGCAGGAGCGAGAATGACCGAAGACGGCCCCGATCCCTTCACCAACATGTTCGAAGCCCCGGCGAAATTCGCTCGCGCCCTGTTCGCGCCGATGAACGAGGCAAGCGCGAATGCGCCGCTCAAGCCCGAGGATATGCAGCACTGGGCCGAGGTCGGGACCAAGCTGCAATCCATGTGGATGGAATATCAGGCCGAACAGCTTGCCAACCCGCAGGCGCTGGCGCCCTATTTCGATCCGTCGCGCTGGATGCGCATGGCGGAAGACTGGTACCGCCAGATGCCGATCGCCGACCCGGCGCAGCAGCAGGCGTTGATGCAGGAAGGCATGGCGCTGTGGCAGCAGGTGCTGGGGCAATACGGCCTGGGCGCGGATGGGCAGCCGGTGGCCGAAGGAGAGCCCGACCTGCCGCGCAAGGACCGCCGTTTCGCCGATCCGCGCTGGCGCGCGCACCCGGCCTATGCGCTGATCCACCAGACCTACCTGTTCCTCGCCGAACGCGTCGCCGAAATGGTCGACCGGATGGAAGGGCTGTCCGACGACAAGCGCGAGCAATTGCGCTTCACCACCCGCGCAGTGACCGAAGCGGCGAGCCCGTCCAACTTCCCGCTGCTCAACCCGGTAGTGATGGAGCGCACGCTCGAGACGCGCGGCGACAATCTGGTGAAAGGCATGGAGCATCTGCTGGCGGACCTGCGCCGGGGCCAGCTTTCGCACACCGACGCCAGCGCCTTCACCCTGGGCGAGAATATCGCGGTAACGCCGGGCAAGGTGGTCCACGAAACGCCGCTCTACCAGCTCATCCAGTATTCGCCGACCACCGATGAGGTGCTGGAAGTGCCGCTGGTGATCTTCCCGCCATGGATCAACCGCTTCTACATTCTCGACCTCAACGCCAAGAAGAGCTTCGTGCGCTGGGCGGTGGAACAGGGCGTGACCGTGCTCATGGTCAGTTGGAAATCGGCCGATGCCAGCATGAAGGACGTGATCTGGGACGATTACGTCCGCGCGCAGATCGACGCGATCGACACCATCCGCGAGCGGCTCGGCGTGCCGAGCGTCCACACGATCGGCTATTGCGTCGCCGGGACCACGCTGGCCGCCACGCTCGCCCTGCTCCACCGCCGCGGCGAACAGGACAAGGTGAAAAGCGCCACCTTCTTCACCGCGCAGGTCGATTTCGAGAAAGCAGGCGAATTGCTCAACTTCGTCGACGACCAGCAGCTCGGCATGGTCAAGGCGATGAGCGCCGACGGCTATCTCGATGGCCGCTACATGGCCGCCACCTTCAATCTGCTGCGCGGCACCGACCTGATCTGGAACTATGTCGTCAACAACTACCTGCTGGGCGAGGATTATCCGGCCTTCGACCTGCTCCACTGGAACGGCGACGTCACCAATCTGCCCGCCAAGTGGCACCAGCAATATCTGCGCGATCTCTACCGCGACAACCGGTTGGTCGAGCCGAATGCGTTGAGCGTCGACAACACACCGATCGATCTCGGCATCGTTGCCACGCCGGCCTATGTGCAGGCGGGCAAGGAAGATCACATCGCTCCTGCCGAAAGCGTCTGGAAGATCACCGAGCACTTCAAGGGGCCGCTCAAATTCGTCCTCGCCGGATCGGGACATATCGCCGGCGTGGTCAATCCGCCCGCGGCAGGCAAATACCAATACTGGACCAATGACGGCGCGCCCCGCAGCCTCAGCGAGTTCCGCGAGGGGGCGGAAGAGCATCCGGGAAGCTGGTGGCCCGACTGGGCCGACTGGCTGCGCGAGCAGGACGGCGAAACCGTGCCCGCCAAGGGCAAACGCAAGCCAGGCGGCAGAGGCGACAAAGTGATCGAAGATGCGCCGGGACGCTACGTCGCCACGCGCTAACGCGTTGAAAACACGGCCTGTCGCGCATTATTGTGCACTGCACAAAAATCGCTTGACTTCGCAGGTGCAATGCCTATTTTGTGCAGTGCAACAAAGCGAGGTTTCCCATGGCCGAGAGCCAGAGCAAAATCGATGCCGCTGCCGACAAGGCTTTTGCCGAGGCTGCGGAAAAGAAAACCGCCGAGACGGTGAACGCGAAAGCGGTCGAGAAGGCCGTGGAAGCGGACACCACGGCGCCGGTGAAGACCGATGCCGTCGCCAAGGCCGTTGCGGCCGACCCGAAACCGGCCGCTCCGAAAAAGGCCCCGGCTAAGAAGAAGGCCGCATCCGGGAAAACCGCCGCCAAGAAGGCTGCCTCGGCCAAGAAGCCGGTCGCTGGCAAAAAGATCAAGGCCGCCCCCAAGAAGGCGGCCCCCGCCAAGGCGAAAGCCGCGAAGACCACCCCGATTTCCCAGTTGAAGGACACCATCATGGCCACTGCTAAGAAAACCGCCGAAACCGAATACACCGCCAAGGCGAAGGAACTGGCTGCCGATGTGCAGACCCGCGCCAAGGCCGCCTATGACAAGGGCACCGAACTGACCAAGGACGCCGTCGAATTCCAGAAGGGCAATCTCGATGCCCTCGTCGAGAGCGGCAAGATCCTCGCCAGCGGCATGCAGGACATGGGCCGCACCTATGTCGAGGAAGCCAAGTCGGCTGCCGAAACCGTTCAGGACGACGTCAAGAAGTTCGCCGCCGTCAAGTCGCCGACCGAGCTGTTCCAGCTTCAGGGCGAAATCGCTCGCCGCAATTTCGACGCGATGGTTTCGACCACCTCGAAGAACACCGAAGCCATGCTGAAGCTCGCCAACGAAGCTTTCGCTCCGGTTTCGAACCGCATGAGCCTGGCTGCCGAAAAGGTCCGCAAGGCCGCGTAAGCGAACCACACAAGCTTCAATCCGCCGGACACTCTCTCCTCTCTCCCTCGTCCGGCGAATTGGACACCGCGGGCCGGATGGTTTCGAACCATCCGGCCCCTTTTTTCGGCCTGATCGGGGCGCGCTTCGGCGCTTTCCCGACTCGCAAACGGATTTGGCTCGATGCTCACGCCTTGCGATTTGGCAATGCCTTACGATAATGGGCCAGCGATGACCGAATTCCTGCCCCCCTTCCCGATCCGTGCCGCCGAGGGAGATGACGATTCGCGCGAGGGCGACGGCCAGGTGGGCATTGCCACCAAGACCCGCGCCAAACCCAAAAAGCCGAGCCAGTACAAGGTGCTGCTGCTGAACGACGATTACACGCCGATGGAATTCGTCGTGATCGTGCTCAAGCGCTTTTTCCGCATGGATATGGAAGAAGCGACCCGGGTGATGCTGCACGTCCACCAGAAGGGCGTCGGCGTATGCGGTATCTTCCCCTACGAGGTGGCCGAAACCAAGGTAAACCAGGTGATGGACTTCGCGCGCCAGAACCAGCACCCGCTGCAATGCACGCTGGAAAAGGCGTGATCCATCATTACCGGGCAGGGGCGCAAAGCCCAACCCAAGGCCCCACACAAGGGGCATGACCTCACCGCAAAACCGCGCTAGGGCGGCGCGTACAGGCAACTGACCGGCGAAACCTTGCTCAACTTCCTCCCCGCCATCGATCGCTATATCTTCCGGCTCGTCATCGTGCCGATGATGGGCGTGTTCGTGGTCGCGGCCTCGCTGCTGATTCTCGACAAGATGCTGCGCCTTTTCGATTTCGTGGCGGTCGAAGGCGGGCCGGTGGGCGTCGTCTTCAAGATGCTGATAGCCCTGATTCCCGAATATGCCAGCCTCGCCATTCCGCTCGGCCTGCTGCTGGGCATCCTGCTCGCCTTTCGCAAGCTGGCGACGTCGAGCGAACTCGATGTCTTTCGGGCGGTCGGTCTGGGCTATGGGCGGCTGCTGCGCGTACCCTATCTGATCACCGCCATTCTGATGATGCTGAACGTGGCGCTGGTATTCTTCATCCAGCCGGTCAGCCGGTATTACTACGAACAGATGGAATATGAATTGCGATCGGGCGCGCTCGGTGCCTCGATCAAGGTCGGCGAATTCACCACACTGGCCGATCGCATGGCGCTGCGCATCGAGGAAAGCGAGGATGACGGGCGCCGTCTGATGGGCATTTTCGCACGCGTGGCCAACGATAAGGGCCAGGTGCTGTCGATCTCGGCCAAGGAAGGTGCCTTCCTTGCCACCACCGACAATCCCGACACCATCATCCTGCGGCTGACCGACGGAACCATCGTCCAGGATACCGGCAGCAAGACCCCGCGCGTGCTCACTTTCACGCGCCACGATCTGCCGATCGACCTTCCCGCGGTCGAAAAATTCCGCGCGCGTGGCGATGCGGAACGCGAATACATACTGCCCGAGTTGCTGCGTATCGGGTGGAGCGAGGGCGAACCCGAAAACAAGCGCGATGCCAGCCAGGCTAGCTTCAACTTCCGCCTGGTCGAGGTGGTGATGATGGCCCTCATGCCCTTGCTCGCCGTGGCGCTGGGCATACCGCCGAAACGATCGACCAGCGCGCTTGGTGTGTTCTTGTCGATCATCATGGTGGTCGCCTATCACAAGGTGAACCAGTACGGGGAGGATATCGCCGCACTCGGCCGGATCGATCCGATCCTCGCGCTATGGGGGCCCTTCTTTCTGTTCGCCGCTCTGATCGTATGGATGTATTGGCGCGTCGCCCATGTGCCGGGCGGCCAGGCCATCGGCGCGCTCGAGACCTGGTTCGGCAAGCTGACCAAGCGGCTCGGCAAGCTGTTCAGGCGCCGCCGCCGCCTCCAGATCGACCTTTCGGCAGCCGAGTAACGAAGCCCCATGCAGTTCGACTTCTTTCCCTCGCGCACGCTGACGCTCTACCTGGCCAAAATGTTCGCCGCGCGCATCGTGGCGATGCTGTTCGTCCTCGTGCTGGTGTTGATGATGCTCGACCTTCTGTCGAACAGCGGCAAGATCCTCGCAGTGGCAGGCAATGGGCAGGGCGAATTGCTGACCTATGCCGGGCTCCGAATTCCGCAGCTTATATCGCGCTTCCTGCCCTATTCGGTCCTGCTGGCGACGCTGATCACACTGGTCACGCTGAATCAGAACAGCGAGGTGATCGCGATGAAGGCGGCGGGGCTTTCTGCGCATCAGGTGCTCGCGCCGCTATTGCTGACGGCGGGGCTCGTCTCGCTATTCACCTTCGCCTTCAACGAGCGCGTGGTTACGCGCGCGACCGAAACGCTCAAAGCGTGGGAGGCGGTCGATTACGGCCCGATCCCGACCGAAAGCGGCGTGCGGGCGAATGTCTATCTCAACGATAACGGCAATATCCTGACCGCCGCCTATCTCGCCGGGACGGGTGAGGCGATCGCCATGCGCAAAGTGACCTGGTACGAACGCAATGCCGAGGGGATGATCGTCGAGCAGCTCGACGCCGATCGTGCGGTTTATGCCAATCCCGGCTGGCGGCTCGAAGGCGTCACCCGGTTCCGCGTGCAGAGCGCGCTTACCGACACGCCGCAAGCAATGGTGGTGGGCGAAGGGCTGACCCCAGACCAGATCGACCTCGCCAAGATCGATCCCGATGCCGAGCCCTTCTGGAAACTCACCCGGTCGATTGCCGAATTCGAAAATGCAGGCAGGCGGACCGACGAATTGCGCGCGAAATGGTGGCACAAGATTTCCGGGCCACTTTCCGCTTTTCTCATGCCCCTGCTCGGCGCGGTCGCGGCTTTCGGCCTGGCGCGTTCCGGGCAGCTTTTCGTGCGCGCGGTCATCGGCATGGCGCTGGGCTTTGCCTATTTCGTGGTCGACAATGCCGCCCTCGCCATGGGCAGTTTCGGCGGCTATCCGCCTTTTCTCGCGGCCTGGGCGCCGTTCCTGCTGTTCCTGTTGATCGGTGAGACGGTCCTCGTGCGGACCGAGGAGTGAGCGATTTCTCCATCCGGCTGGCGCGTCCGGCGGACGCGGAGGCCCTGCCCCCGATCGAACGCGCGGCAGGCGAGCTGTTCCAGACCGTCGAAGGCTTGGCGGGCGTGGCCGGGATGCACGCCATTCCAGCCGACGAGCAGCGCCGGATGATCCGCAAGGGTCATTCGCTGATCGCGGAAAGCGAAGGCGAAATCGTCGGCTTTCTGTCCACCGAACCCTTCGACCGCGAACTGCATATTCGCGAGTTTTCGGTCCATCCGGATCACCAAGGCCGGGGTATAGGAAGCGTGTTGCTGCGCGCGGTGGCGATCGATGCCCACAATAGCGGGTTTCGCGCCGTCACGCTGACGACCTTCGCCGATGTTCCCTGGAACGGGCCGTTCTACGCCCGGCATGGTTTCGAGACGATTTCGGACCTCGCCGCGCACCCTAGGCTCGCGGCGGACATCGAACAGGAAGTGGAGCATGGTCTGCCACGGGAACGCCGCATCGCGATGATAAAATTCCTGGGCTGACGGGAACCGCCTCAATTGCGGCGCATTGATGCCACAATATTGCCACAAAGGAGATTTGGCATGAATAAGTTCGCAGTTCCCGCGCTCGCCGCCGCTTTCGCGCTTGCCGCTTGCGGTGCCGCCGATGCCCCGGCGGCCGACGAAGCCACGACCACCGAGATCACCGAAACCACCGTGGTCGAGCCGGTCGCGACCGAAACCGTCGTCGCCGAACCCGTCGAAGGTGAAGAAGGCTCGAGCCTGACCATCGATGGCCGCGATGTCGATGCCACCGTGGGCGAAGACGGCGTTAAGGCGAAAATCAAGATCGACTGACACTGTCAGGTTTACCCGGCCCATTGCCGGGTGAAATGCGAAG
>CAMYIQ010000024.1 GCA_947258465.1 uncultured Erythrobacter sp. | reverse complement strand
GGGGGCGGAGGCGCGGCCTCGCCCGGCTTTACAAGCTTGCGGCGGCGCTTCACCTCGACCGCGACCTTGTTGGTGCGGCCGTGGCTGAAGGTCTGCTTGACCTCGCCCGGCTGAGCGCCCTTAAGGGTCAGCGGTTTGCGGGCTGGTTTCTTGTCGTCGTCGCTCATTCTGGCTCGTTTCTCTTCGTCTCAATCGTTCAAGTCGTCGTCGGCGCGTGCGGAAACGCGCCCATCAGCGGCGGGCAGGTCGTGCCCCAAATAATGCGTAAGGCGCGTAAGGGCCTTCATCACCCTCGCTGCCGCGGCTTCATCGGCAAGCGCCAGATGGACGACATTGTCGCGGCCCAATGCCACAGACAAAGCGTCCCGGTCCAGAGGCAGTTCGACACCGCGCTCGCCAGACCCTTCCAATTCGCGTCCCACGCGCCAGGCCTGGTCGAGCTTTTTGCGCCCGTCCTCGCTCGCATCGCTGGCATGCAACAGCAGTGCGACCGCCCCGCCGCGCGCCGCCTCGGCAATGCGCTGGGTGCCCAAGATAAGACTTCCCACGCGCATTTCGAGACCCAGCCGGTCGAGCAGTACGCGCGTGAGCGCATTCTCGACCAGTTCGGGCAGGTTGTCCGCCAGTTCGAGATCGCCCGTTTTGAACGCTCGCGAAAGTGCGCCCTTCAGTCTGCCCTTGGCCTGTGCCTCGGCAAATTCGTCGCGCGAAACGCCGATCCAGGCACCGCGCCCGGGCGCCTTTTCCTGCGCATCGGGCAGCACCAAACCAGTGGGCGAGGCAACCAGCCGCACGAGCGTTTCGCGCGGGGCCGTCTCCCCGGAGAGGATGCAGCGGCGTTCCGGGCAGGACCTGGCGGGCTCCGTTTTACGGGGCCGTCGGGCTTCAGCGATGTCGGACGTCAGGCGCTCATTGGGTGGAGTCCGCATCGGCGGCCTCCTGCGTATCGGTCGTCTCGGCGGGGGCCGGAGCTTCCTCTTCGTCTTCGAACCAGTGTGCGCGGGCAGCCATGATGATCTCGTTGCCCTGCTCTTCGCTCAGCCCGAATTCGCCCAGCACGCCACCCTTGTCCTGCTCGCGCATCGGACGGTCGCGGCGCATCGGCGGGCCGTCGGGATTGTTGCGACGGCGCGGCGCTTCGCGTTTCTTCTGGATCAGCTCGTCGGTCGCCAGATCGGCTACATCGTCGAGCGTCTTCAGGCCTGCCTTGCCGAGCACGACCAGCATGGCTTCGGTCAGGTGCGGCAATTCTGCAAGATCGTCCTCGACACCCAGCTCGCGACGCGCCTCGCGGTGCGCGGCTTCCTGACGGTCGATCGCTTCCTGCGCGCGGCTCTGGAGTTCCTCGGCCAGTTCCTCGTCGAAGCCCTCGATCCCGGCGAGCTCTTCGAGCTCGACATAAGCGACTTCCTCCAGTTCGGCGAAGCCTTCGGCAACGAGCAGCTGCGAAAGCGTTTCGTCGACGTCGAGTTCTTCCTCGAACATTTTCGAGCGCTCGGCGAATTCCTTCTGGCGCTTCTCCGAGGCTTCTTCCTCGGTCATGATGTCGATCTGGTTGCCGGTCAACTGACTGGCGAGGCGCACGTTCTGGCCGCGGCGGCCGATGGCGAGCGAAAGCTGATCGTCGGGAACGACCACTTCGATGCGGCCATCTTCCTCGTCGAGCACCACGCGGCTTACTGTAGCCGGCTGCAGCGCGTTCACGATGAAGGTCGCACCGTCTTCGGACCAGGGGATGATGTCGATCTTCTCGCCCTGCAATTCCTGCACGACGGCCTGGACGCGGCTGCCCTTCATGCCGACGCAGGCGCCGACCGGATCGATGCTGCTGTCATGGCTGATGACACCGATCTTGGCGCGGCTGCCCGGGTCGCGGGCGGCGGCCTTGATTTCGATGATGCCATCGTAGATTTCGGGCACTTCCTGAGCGAACAGCTTCTTCATGAAGTCGGGATGCGCGCGGGAGAGGAAAATCTGCGGGCCGCGATTGTTGCGCTCGACCTTGGTGATCAGCGCGCGGACACGTTCGCCCACACGGGCGGCTTCGCGCGGGATCTGCTGATCGCGGCGGATAACGCCTTCGGCGCGGCCGAGATTGACGATCACATGGCCGAATTCGACCGACTTGATCACGCCGGTGATGACTTCGCCCGCGCGGTCCTTGAACTCTTCGTACTGGCGCTCGCGTTCGGCATCGCGGACCTTCTGGAAAATGACCTGCTTCGCGCTCTGCGCGTCGATGCGGCCCAGATCGACCGGTGGCAGCGGATCGACGATGAAATCGCCGATCTTGGCATCGGCCTGAAGCTTCTGGGCCTGTTTGAGATCGACCTGCTTGAAGTAGTCTTCCACTTCTTCGACCACCTCGACCACGCGCCACAGGCGAAGATCGCCGGTCTGCGGGTCGAGCTTGGCGCGAATGTCGTTTTCGGCGCCGTAACGGTTGCGGGCAGATTTCTGAATCGCTTCTTCCATCGCCTCGATGACGATCGCCTTGTCGATCATCTTTTCCGAGGCGACCGAATTTGCGATCGCGAGGAGTTCAGCCTTGTTGGCGGAAATGGCACTGGCCATCAGTCGTCTGCCTTTTCTTCGTCAGGAATGTCGGGAGTTTCGACGATTTCGTCGGCACCGCTCGTATCGAGCGGCTGGGTGGCGGCAATAAGCGCGTCGGTCAAGACGAGCTTCGCCGAATGGATCTGATCACGGGGGATGGATACCTCCCCCGCTTTTCGGTCGTCGATGGCTACCATATCGCCGTCGATGCCCTTCAATTCGCCGCGCAGATTGCGCTGCCCATCATAGCCCTTGGCCATGGATATCTTGGCCTCGTGCCCCGCCCAATTCGCGAAGTCCTTCGCGCGGGTCAGCGGGCGGTCGATGCCGGGGCTGGAAACTTCGAGGTGGTAGGCGCCCTCAATGAGAACCTCGCCAGCGTCCTCGAGCGCATCAATCCGATCGGATACGCGGCGCGAGAGCGCGGCGCATTGATCGATGATGAGCTGGCCCGTCGCGGGATCCTCGGCCATGATCTGCAGCGCCTCGCCACCGTCGCCGGCTTCGGAGGGCATCATCTTGACGCGCACGAGCTCGAAGCCGAGCGCCTTTGCCTCGGGTTCAATCACTTCGGTCAAGCGTGCCAGATCGGCCATTCAATCTCCAGAATACGCGTTCAATGCGCCTACGGGGTTTCGTGCCGGCCCCTCGCGGCGCCAGCCCCTCCAGTGTCGCGACAATGTCGGGATGAGAAGTCAGATAGGCGCGAGTCCCTCGAAAAGCAAGCGACGATCAGCCATCATCGGCGAGAGCATGCTTTTTGATACAATGGCGCAGTTGGTCGTAAGTTAGCCCCAGCGCCTTGGCGGTCTGTCGCTGGTTCCAGCGATGCTTGCCCAGCGCAAATTCGACGATCTGCCTTTCATGCGCATCTACCGCCGCGCGCAGGTCGTCGATGCTTTCGTAATCAGTGCCTTGCGGCGTGGGCTGTAGCGCAGTCGCCGCAATGCCCGCCCTCTCGCTGCTCGATGGAAGTCCTGCGGGTTTCCAGGGGCTGTCAAAGGGATCGAACACGACATGTCCGATAGGCTGACCCCAATCGTCCCAGCGATATGTCGCCCGTTCGACCACATTACGCAGCTCGCGAACATTGCCGGGCCAGTCATGCTTTTCAAGCTGCTCGGCAACGTGCGGCGCGAATCCGGGCCACCCTTCCCAGCCGAGTTCCGCCGCCATGCGACGGCCGAAATAGTCGGCCAGGACGGCAACGTCCCCGTCCCGCACACGCAGGGGGGGCAAGGTGATGACTTCGAAGCTGAGCCGGTCGAGCAGGTCGGCGCGAAAATCCCCGCGCGCCGCCTTGGCGGGCAAATCCTCATTGGTGGCCGCGACGATACGCACATCGACCCGCGTAGGACGACTCGATCCGATCCGAGTGACTTCCCCATATTCCACGGCGCGCAGCAGCCTTTCCTGCGCGCCCATGGACAAAGTGCCCAGTTCGTCGAGAAATAGCGTTCCCTTGTCGGCTTCTTCGAACCGCCCTGCCCGCACTCTGGTAGCACCGGTGAAAGCTCCGGCTTCGTGACCGAACAATTCGGCCTCGATCAGTGTTTCGGGCAATGCCGCGCAGTTCATGACGACCAGCGGTTCGTCCCAACGGGTGGAAAGGCGATGAAGACGTTCCGCGATCAATTCCTTGCCGGTCCCGCGCTCCCCGATAACCAGCACCGGGCGGCGCATAGGCGCCGCACGACTGGCGCGCTCGACCGCGTCGAGAAAGGCGCCCGACTGGCCGATAAACTGATTTTCCCGCTCCATGGCCAAGATATAGGGAAATTTCCCAATGCTTGGCAATAAGAACCAACCCATAAGTTCGGAAAAACGTCCATACCCCTGATTTTCCAATACTTTCCGAGTTTGGCACGAGCTTTGCTGAATATTGGACAACAGCAACGCCGCCACATGGCCCCAGGGAGGTAACCCAGATGTACAACCGCAGCTTTTTCCGCAGCCAGCTTGGACAGGCTGCCATTGCCAGCATTGCGGCAATGGCCACTTTTGTTCTGCTGAGTTCGCAGATCGCGGTTACCGCACCCACGCCGGTTATGGCGGCATACGAACAGGTCGAGATCGCATGACCTTGCCTCCCGACCACGATCCCTTAGGGCCGGAGCGCTTCTCCCCCGACAGTCCCAATGGCAGAGATGCCGAAGGCGCTTCGGCCCGCCCCCGCTTGTCGCGTATCGAGGAAGAGGTAGAACGGCTGCGCCGGTCCCCGACTCCGACCCGCGATGGCGGGCGGTCCAAAGGATCGGACTTTTTTTCCAGTGGAGCACCATTGATGGGCATTTTCAGCCGTACTCGCGATATCATCGCCGCCAATTTCAACGACATGCTCGACAAGGCGGACGACCCCCAGAAGATGATCCGCATGATCATTCTCGAAATGGAAGAAACGCTGGTCGAGGTCCGCGCCAGTGCCGCGCGCACGATCGCCGACCAGAAAGAAATGCACCGCCACTCGGTCAAGCTCGACAAGCTTCAGGCGGACTGGAACGAGAAGGCGCAGCTCGCCATCTCGAAGGACCGCGAAGATCTTGCCCGCGCCGCGCTGGTCGAGAAGAAGAAGGCGGCCGATATGAGCGAACAGCTCAAGCAGGAAATCGCCGTGCTCGACGATGCGCTGCGCGCCTATGAGCAGGACATTCAGAAGCTGCAGAACCGCCTGCGCGAGGCCCGCAGTCGCCAGACCGCGATCGCCGCCCGGCTCGAAAGCGCGGAAAACCGCGTCAAGCTGCGCAGCCTGATGACCAACGAACGCGTCGACGATGCGCTGAACCGCTTCGACCAGCTCGAACGCCGTGTGGATTATGCCGAAGGTCGTGCCGATGCGCTGAGCATTGCCGACAAGTCGGACAAGCCGAGCCTGTCGGATGAAATCGCCGCGCTGGAGGGTGCCGATGCGATCGACGACGAACTCGAACAGATGAAAAAGGCGCTGGGCAAGAGCAGCGCCGACAAGGAGGACTGATCCGTGGAAGAGATCTTTGCAATCGTTGCCATATTCATCGGCCTGCCGTGGATCATCCTCCACTACATCACCAAATGGAAGACTTCGGCCACCATTACCACCGATGACGAAGCTCTGCTCGAAGAGCTCTACAGCCTCGCCAAACGCCTCGACGACCGCATGGATACGGTCGAGCGCCTGGTCGCCAGCGACAATCCCGAATTTCGTCCCGCCCGCCTCGTCCACGACAGCGAACAGGACAATCAGCAGCTGCGCGAACTCGAACAGCTGATGGCCGAGAAAAAAGGAGTAACCAAGTGAACAGCCCCCGCACCACGCTCTACCGCGATAAACAGAATGCGAAACTGATGGGCGTCTGCTCGGGCATCGCGGATTACACCGGCGTCAACGTTTTCTGGGTCCGCCTGGGCTTCCTCGGTCTGACCTTCATGTCCGGCGGTTCGACCATACCGTTCTACTTCATCGCGGGTCTGCTGCTGAACAAGAAGCCATCGCACCTCTATGTCGATCATGACGAGAGCAAATACTGGCAGCGCGTCCGTCAGAATCCGAAGCGCACGGCTCGCGAAATCCGCGCCCGGATGAAGGATGTCGATCGCCGTCTGGCCGATGTCGAGACCTTTTACGTCAGCAGCAATCCGCGGCTGACCGCTGAAATCGAACGCCTGCGCTAAGGCCATCAGGAGGGGGGAGGAACCATGGAAAATATCGGCGTATTTGTCCCGATCATCGCGCTGATGATCCCGATCGTGGCGATTTGGACCAAGCATCAGCAGAAGCTTGCGCAAATGAATGTCCAGACCACTGCCCAGGCTACCGCCGAAAAGGCCGCGCAATACGCCAGCAAGGTGCAGGACCTCGAAGATCGGGTTCGCGTCCTCGAACGCATCGTGACCGACAAGGGCTATGACGTGGCGACCCAGATCGAAGCGCTGCGCGACCAGCGCTCGGTCGAGGAACGCGATGGCGGCGTAGCTTTGGACATCAAGCAGGGAGAGAGAGCGTAATGGAATTCCTGACCGAGACCGCCATCATCGCCGGCGTCGCCATAATGGCCACAGGCTGGGTGGTCACCACCTGGATGCGGATCAAGAATGGTTACCCGCTCGAAAATAGCTGGGGCAAAGCAGTCTATCCGAAGAACGACCAAGCCGTGGAACGGGTCAAGCTGCTGACCCAGGAAAACGCCGAACTGCGCGCCGAGCTCGGCTCGCTCAAGGATCGGCTCGGTAATGTCGAACGGATCGTGACCGACAGCGGTTATCATCTAACCGCCGAATTCGATCGTCTGCGCGATGACAAGGAGGCCAATTGATGGACGGCGATCTGTTCTTGATCTTCGCCTTCATCCTGCTCGCGGGTATCATTATCCTCACCTTCGCCAATGTCACGCACCGGCGGGCGAATGCTCACGAGGAAAAAATGGCCGAACTGAGGGCGCGCAAGGCCGAAGCCGAGAGCGGAGCCGGCATTGCCGCAGCCGATCATCGCAAGCTTGAAGAGCGCATCCGCGTACTGGAACGGATCGCGACCGACAGCAATCACGCGCTCGCTTCGCAGATCGAGGAATTGCGCGACCTGCGGGAAATCGAAGACCGCACCACGCCGCAGGAGTGCACACAATGAGTGGTTGGGTCATCGTTGCCATCATCGCGATCCTGGTCTGGGGCGCAACGCAATGGAACCGCGCGAAGCACGGTATCGTGACCGACGAATACGGCAATGAAAGCCGTGCAGCATCCGACGATGCCGAAACAAGGCGCGAGATCGAGGAACTGCGCGAACGGATCAAGGTGCTCGAACGGATTGCAACCGACAGCAATTCGCTCGATGCCCGCAAAACGAAGAGGATCGCCGCCGAAATCGAAGCCCTGCGCGACAAGCAGGCGGATTGAGGACGGCAGGGTTCAAGGAGGACATGAGGTGATGTTCGAACCGACAATGATAATCGCAGGCGCATCGCTGGTCGGCCTGACCATCGTCGCCGGTGCGTTGCTCAGGGCCTGGCATGGCTGGCTTGCCCTGAAACGCCAGGAGCTGGAACGCGCGCGCGGCAGTGGGGAACACGATGGCGGTTCATCGATCGGTGCCGCACGCATCGAGCTGTCCGACCTGAAGGAACGGATCAAGAAACTCGAAGCGATCGCAAGCGGAGTGGATCTGTGAGCGTCGCGCGAACCGATGCGGCGCGGGCCGGGATCGGCCTCGGCAGTGCCATCGCGGTCGCGATCAGCTGGGGCTTGCACCAATCGATTATCTGGGCGGCGATCCATGGTTTTTTCGGCTGGTTCTATGTCGTGTATTACGCGTTCACCCGCCCCGGCGGTCTATCGGGCTGAGGTCGATGGACGCCTGTCCACCGGCCCGCTAAGGGCGCGCCATGCGCACACTTTCCGATATTGCCGAAGAATACGAATTTCTCGACGCCGACGAACGCTACCGCCTTCTGATCGAGCTTGGCCGCGAGCTTGAAGACATGCCGCAAGCGCTCAAGACCGACGCTACTCTGGTGCGGGGCTGTAGCGCCCAAGTCTGGGTCTATCCCACCGGCACCGACGAGGAACTGCACTTCCTGGCGGATAGCAATGCCGCGATTACAAAAGGGATCGTAGCCTTGGTGATTTCCGCTGTGCAGGACCAGCCTGCGCGTGAAGTCGCGCAAATGGATATCGCCGCGGCGCTCGAACCCTTCGACCTCAAGAACCAGCTCTCCAGCAACCGTACGCAAGGCGTGCCGAATATGATCGCGCTGGTGAAAGAGCACGCTGCGCGTATCGCAGCGGGATGACATGAAGCGCCCGGTCTACAAAGGTCTGGGCTTCGTTGCGCTGGGATTGGGCGCGATCGGGGCGGCGCTGCCGATCGTACCGACAGTGCCGTTCCTCTTGCTCGCCGTCTATTTCTTTGCCCGGTCGAGCCCGGAGCTGGAACAGAAAATCCTCGACCACCCCCATTGGGGGCCGCAAGTGCTCGACTGGCGCGAACGCCGCGCGATCAGCCGCCGCGCCAAGACCATGGCGATCGGCGCCATGGCGACCGGCGCGGTATTCACCTGGTACACGCTGGGCCATCCCTGGTATTGGATATCCATAGCCATCCTCGTCATCTGCGGGGGCTGGATCGCGACGCGCAACGAATGACGTCCCCGGAACCGGGCAGCGCCTAAGCCGTTGAATTGACGAACGACGGCAGGGTAGACAAAAGGACACCCCAATGGCAATTCTCATTCTGATCGCGACCATCTTGCTGCCCCCGCTCGGTGTGGCACTGAAACACGGCCTCGGCGGCACGACGCTTCTGAACCTCGTGCTCACGCTGCTGGGGTTCATTCCGGGTCTGATTCACGGCCTGTACGTC
>CAMYIQ010000023.1 GCA_947258465.1 uncultured Erythrobacter sp. | reverse complement strand
GGCAATCGTCAGGCTGTGGTCTCGATCGAACGCCAGGATCTCGACGAAATTCTCGGCAATCTGATCGAGAATGCCGCCAAGTACGGCGGGGGCAGTGTGTTCGTCACCATCGATGCCGATCGCGAAGCGCGAGACTGCACGATCTGGATCGAAGATGACGGTACCGGGATTCCGGCCAACGAACGGACGCGGATCTTCGATCGCGGCGCCCGGCTGGATACAGGCAAGCCCGGGACGGGGCTCGGCCTTTCCATCGTTCGCGACGTGGCCGAGATTTACGGCGGGTCGGTAGAGCTGGACACGAGCGAGGATTTGGGGGGCTTGCTGGTCAAGCTGACATTGCCAAGAAGTGCGCAGTAAGCGGCTTGGCGCCGATTAAGCGACGTCGCTTCCGACGAATCCTGTTAGCGCGTTGCCGCCTGTTCGTGGTGGCGGATGACCTCGTCGATGATGAAACGCAGGAATTTCTCGCTGAACTCGGGGTCGAGTTCGCTTTCCTCGGCAAGTCTGCGCAGCCGCGCGATCTGTTCCTGCTCGCGCGCGGGATCGGCCGGGGGCAGGGTGACTTTCGCCTTATACTCGCCGACCGCCTGCGTAATCCGGAAGCGTTCGGCCAGCATGTGGATGAGCGCGGCATCGATATTGTCGATGCTCTTGCGGAAACGGGCCAGGATCGGATCGGGCTGGGACGATGTGGTCATGCGACTAGGCTAACACCAAATCCCGGCTTGCCAAGAAAGCTTGGGCAGACCATGGCCAAGCCGAAATGTCTGCCGACGTAATCCCCCTGACGCGCAAGGAGCCGGAAGGCTCCATCGAACCCATGCTGGCGCTGACCGCCAATGGGATGAACCAGGTCAATCAGGTCATCCTCGATCGGATGCAGAGCGAGGTGCCGCTGATACCGGCGCTGGCGGGCCATCTGATTTCGGGAGGCGGCAAGCGCCTGCGCCCGATGCTTACGCTCGCCGGGGCGGAACTGGTGGGTTACAGCGGAGCGCGCCATTACAAGCTCGCCGCCGCGGTGGAGTTCATCCATACCGCAACGCTCCTGCACGACGACGTCGTCGACGGCAGCGATTTGCGGCGCGGCAAGGCGGCGGCCAATATCATCTACGGCAATCCCGCCACCGTGCTGGTGGGCGATTTCCTGTTCAGCCGCAGCTTCGAGCTGATGACCGAGGATGGCAGCCTCAAGGTCCTCAAAATTCTGTCGGGGGCCAGCGCGATCATCGCGGAAGGTGAGGTCGACCAGCTTACCGCCCAGCGCAAGATCGACACCAGCGAAGAGCGCTACCTCCACATCATCCGTGCCAAAACCGCAGCCTTGTTCGCCGCAGCCAGCCGGATTGCCGCCGTCGTAGCCGAATGCAGCGACGAGCAGGAACAGGCGCTCGACGAATATGGCCGCAATCTCGGCGTCGCCTTCCAGTTGGTCGACGATGCGCTCGATTACGATTCCAACGCTGCTGCCATGGGCAAGGATCGTGGCGACGATTTCCGGGAAGGCAAGATGACGCTGCCCGTTATTCTCGCTTATGCGCGCGGCAGCGAGGAAGAGCGCGCTTTCTGGAAAGCTGCCATCGGCGGCTTCAAGACGAGCGACGAGGATCTCGATCACGCCATTGCGCTTATCGAGCGGCACAATGCCGTGGACGATACCAAGGCCCGTGCGCGCCATTTTGCGCAGCGGGCAATCGATGCGCTGTCGATCTTCCCCGACAGCAAGGCGCGCCAGGCAATGACCCAGGCCGCGCTGTTTGCGGTAGCGCGCGGATACTGATCCGTTTTAGGGGCGCAGGCGTGCCCGATCTGCCCATCCATTCCGTCTTGCCCGACCTGCTCGGGGCACTGCGTCAGAAGACCGGAGCGGTCCTCGTCGCGCCCCCGGGCGCGGGCAAGACGACGGCGGTGGCCCCCGCGCTCCTGAGTGAAGACTGGTGCACGGGCACGATCATCCTCACATCGCCCCGCAGGGTCGCGGCGCGCGCCGCTGCCGAGCGGATGGCGGACATGCTTGGCGAGAAATCCGGCGAAACGATCGGCTATCTTACCCGGCTCGACAGCAAGCGCTCCGCAAAAACGCGCGTTCTGGTCGTGACCGAGGCGATCTTCGTGAACACGATTCTCGCCGGCCCCGAGCTCGAGGGGATTTCCGCCGTGCTATTCGACGAGGCGCATGAGCGGCATCTCGACAGCGATCTCGGCTTTGCGCTCGCGCTCGAGAGCCGCAGCATTCTGCGCGAAGATCTGCGCGTTCTGGTTATGTCGGCCACCATTGACGGCGCGCGGTTCGCGGCCTTGCTCGGCGAGGATGCACCGGTCGTCGAAAGCGAAGGCAGGGCACATCCGCTGCGTGTGGAATGGCTCGGTTCGTCACCGCAGGTCCCGGTCGAGGATGCTATGGCGCAGGCCATCGCGACTGCGTGGCGCGACGAGGAGGGCGACATCCTCGCCTTTCTGCCCGGTGTGCGCGAGATCGAACGGACGCGCGAGCGGGTGGAGGCGCGCCTGCCATCTGCAATCGTGCTGCCGCTTCACGGGCAGGTCGATCCGGCCGGTCAGCGCGTGGCGATCCGGCGGGATCGCGAAGGGCGCCGCAGGATCGTGCTGGCGACTGCCATTGCCGAAACATCGCTCACGCTCGATGGCGTTTCGGTCGTGGTGGATGCGGGCCTATCGCGCCGGGCCGAGTTCGACCGCGCGGCGGGGACCACCCATCTCGTCACGCATCGCGCAAGCCAGGCGGCCGCTGCCCAGCGTGCCGGGCGCGCGGCGCGG
>CAMYIQ010000022.1 GCA_947258465.1 uncultured Erythrobacter sp. | reverse complement strand
CCCTGATTCTTCAAGAATCAGGGCATGGGAGGACTGCACCGCAGGCCTGAAGGGCCGAAGGGAAACCTGTTCATGACGGGTGGTGCGGGCAGGCAGCGCAGCTGCCAACACGGCCGGAAAGGAACGGGTTGCCGTCCTCAGCTGACCTGATTCAGGACTGTTCGCGACAAAAGCCGGATGGGTATCGGGTGCGGGTCTGAAGGTGCCAAGACCCCGCTGCAATCAGCCTGCCTCATCGCCCTCCGACGCCGCCAGGAGATCCATGAAGTTGCGAGCTGCTTCCCGGTCTTCCTCGCTTTCGAACGCCACGTCGAGATCGGGTGCGGACCCGAACATGTGCAGGAATGACCACAGTGCAAAGCGCTTGCCCCGGTCCTCCTCGAGGCCGAGATCGACCCGGCAATGCTCGATGCCGGCTGACAACGTGTCAGGGGCAACCCCGGAGAGGTCGGTGGTGGCAAAGTAGCGCTGCAGCAGATCGTCAAGTTGCATGGTTGATGCCCATAGCGGCGGGTGAATGGGACAGAAATGGTAAAGCACGAGGACACAATCAATCGCGCAATCAGGCTCTGCGAGGGTACAGAACCGGGAAACCTTGTCGGGGCTTGACTTGCGGGAACAGTTTCAATGCAAGCCGGACTATTGCTTCCCGTCGCTTTGCTACAATCGACCCGTCACAAATTGGTGGTAAGGACGATTCGCGACCCGAAGGGCTCGAAGCGAAGCGACGAGTTCTCTCCTTATGGGCGGCTCCCTTGGGGCCGCCCATTTTTTGTCTGGCACGAAGCCGTCCCGCGTCAGATGATGCTCAAATCGCGACCCGGATTGTTTCGTCTGAAGCAGGAAAGCGGGGCGGGATGTCGACCCCAACTGCGGTCGGCGAAGCATCGAGAGGCGCCGTGTCGACAGGGTGCCCCTTGAGCATCCAGCGCTCCGGCTGGATCAACCGCGCCCAGTCCGCAAAGGATGGAATGAGCCCGAGGTCCTCGATCACATGCTGTTCGCCCACGAGACGTGTGGGAACGGTCTTTCCATCGGCGTTGATGAGGGTCGCACCGAACAGATTTTCGAGCATGAAAATCCCTTCGGCATGATGCCGCAGGGCTCTGTGACGCGGATCGGCAAGTATGCTTTTCGACTGGTCGAACCACTGGTGGAGATCGAGGTAATCCTCGACCACTCCGCCCCATTTCCGGACCGAGGAGAGCGCATGGTAATAGCAATGGGCCATGATCTTTCTCCTTAGATCTTGGTGACCTGCTCATCGTAATCGATGAAACGGGTGCGGCATTCGAGGATGAAAGTCCCGGCCGCGACATCGATCTCGAGCGCTCCGGCTGAACCTTCGTTGATCTCCCAACCGGGATGATGCAGTTCGAGCGCGATACAACCGATCTCTTCCAAGGCATCTGAGAGCGGGATGGTCCTGGGCGGCTCGGTTTCACTCTCTCCGCCGTCAGGCGCGGCAACCTGTACCTCAGGGCAATCGGCAATGCTGGCGTCGGCAGAAAGACAGGTGATGTCGTCGATCGAACCGCTGTCACCGTAACCATCGAAGGTGATCTCAACGCTTGCGATTTCGGCCGTGCGCAAGGCAGCAAGCGTCACGGCCTTGAGATGATCGAGTTTCAACTTGCGCTTCTCGTGGCGCTCTTCCTGGCGAGACGCAAAATCCGCGATCATGCTGGTCATATCGGTCATCGAAACCTCCTGATGAATGGCGCTCGTTCGAACCGCTCGAACCGATGCGCGCCCCCAGGATGTCCCCTCTCCTCTGTCCACTGATCGGGTGTGGTGCCCCCAAACGATATTTGTTCGTTTTTTGTTCTTTCCTACACCCAATGCAGGGGTTTAGGCACCAGAGCATCGACGGCGCCGACACACTTTCGGGAGATGGCTCGCGGCTGAAATCACCATGAGAAGCAATCGCTTATGGAGAATGTCAGCGGTTCATCCGGTCAAAAAGGCGAGACGGTGTCGCCGATGGGCAATCCAAGCAAAGGACAATGACATGCAACAATCCGAACTTCTTTCCTGCCAGGACGTCATGCGTCTCACAGGAATTCGCAGCCGGGCGACCATCTGGCGGCGCATCAAAAAGGGCACGTTTCCAAACCCGGTCGATATCGGTTCCGGACGAATTCGCTGGCGCGTGGCCGAGGTTGAAAACTGGATCAACGACCTGCCCATTCGCACATATCAGTAAGCGAAGGGTCCATGCTGCGGGGCTCCGGAATAATTGCGCAAAATCCGGCAGCATGGAAGATGGCTGGAGGGTCAACGGGCCTGAGCATGAACCGGCTTTACGCCCACTGGCCCGCGACGATCGACCACGGTAATCCGCTGCTTCTTGGCGTCGATCACCAGGCGCTCGGTGACACCATTGCCGGGAAAGGCCACGACGTAGCGGGGATTAAGCGAGAGCATCTGCTCGTTGCGTTTGAACCCGGCACGGGCCCCCAGTCGGCGATCGAGTGAGAAAGTGAGCTGCTGAACCTCATGCCGTTCGGCCCATGACGCAGCGAGCCTGTCGGCACCCTTGCTGTCACCGCCATGGACGAGGACAAGATCTGGAACATTGGCGCGAACCTTGTCGAGCGTGGCCCATATGTTCGATGCATAGGCCTTGGCGTCTTCAGTGGTCTCGAAGCGGCTGCGACCGCCGGTAAAGATCACCGGCGTTCCTTCAGGCATATGCGCTGCCTGACGCCGTTCGGCCCGTGCCCGCAGGAAATCGCGCGCATCGATCACGGCAGATGTCAGCGACTTTGCATGGCTCGCACGGGATCCGGAAACGGGCTTCCACGAAGAACCGGTTTCGTCGCGATAGAGGGAAGCCGCAATTTCGCGCATCTGCTCGAATGCCTGCATGCTCGCTTCGGCGGCCTGGGCGCGCGCGGTCTGTTCCTCGAGATTGGAGGAATGAATTTCCGAGCCATCGGCGGACGCGAGCAGGACCCGGATCTCGTCAGATGCACGGTCAAGCTGGGCCGATTTGCGGCTGGCAGCGCGGTGGAACAGATTGACCAGCCCCCAGGCGATGTCTTCGCTGTCGGCTTCGAGCGCGGTATCGGCAAAGAGCGCGAAGAGATCGGACCAGACGGCACCAAGTGTCTGCGCCGTGGCATCCTCGGACGGGAAGTCAGTTGCATCGAAAGGTGCCGGAGCGATAGTGAAGCCTGTCAGGTCGAGGTCGGCAAGCTGGGAAGCGAAGCTGTCATACATATCGAAAATCCTCCTTGAGCTTGGCGGCAAGCCTCAAGGCAAGGATTTGCGTGAGACCTGTTCGCCGTGCCCCTCAAGGACCGCGCGAAAGGGATCGCCGCACCGCGTGAGCGGGAAACCTCGCAAGGCAAGGCTGGCGCGGGCCACACGGGCCGCAGCCTTGCGCGGGTTGCGGCGAGCCCTGTCCGGTCCACAGGGCACCACGGATCAGCGAACAGGCCTAAGCCAATGACGGGCGCGCGGGCGCCAGCTGAGGTGTGGGAGATAGGCTGTGAACTATGCGAGCCCGAACTGTTCAGGACTGAAGGTCAGCACCTCATCATGCGGAAAGGCTGCGATCGCCGTCAACCGGCCCGCCTCATGGCGCAGATGCCAGCCCCGTCCGTAATCCGGCTCCGATTTGGCGAAACATGCCGGATCGAGCAGCGCGAGATTCATGCCATCAGGGTCGCGTACGGAAGCAGCGCGAATGCCCTGCCCTCCGGCCTCGCGCACCTGTGCGGCAAGGTCCTGGCATGCCGAATAGTCGTCAGGGTCCAGCCAGCGCTGACGATCAGCAACGAGCGGCGGCCGGGTCGTATCGGTCAGCCGGGTAAGCGACACCGGCACCGAGAAGCTCAAATGCTCGCTTGTCCGGTTACCGGGCACAAATCCGGGCGAACGGCTGACAAATTTGAGCCGCCAGTAAGCGGTCTCGGCAATCGCGGTGCGCTCGGCTTCGCTGGCGTAGAAGATCCCGGGACGCTCGTTCGGACGGCGGAACCGGCTGGCCACCGTGTGGCCATAGCGGAAAGGGGAAGCGAGGAGGTAATGCAACCCGCGTGCTGCCTTGGGAAGATCGGGTTTGGCGGCGTCGGCCAGTTCCTCGAGCCGCTGTTGTTCGGCGAGGCTCGACGCCAGACGGTTGGTCGAGATCCGATGCTGCGCTTCAACCACGCGCCACACAGTGCGACGGTAGCGGCGAAACTCAGACGCGAGCGCGGTGGGCGTCCACATAGTCGCACACGGTAATCAGACCCCTGAAGCTGTCGATCAGGTCGATCGGCCGGGCCTCGAGATCGAGATTGGGCGTGGTGAGCCAGGCGCGCGCAGAGAGGTCATCGCTTCCGAGCAGTGCGTCGAGCGAACGGAACAGTCGCAGCAGGAACTGGCCCGCTTCAAAGGAATTCGAAGTCGGGTCGAGCTCGGCCTTCCCGGAGCGCAACCGCGAAGCGGTCGCTTCGGACAATCCTAGGATTGTTCCAAGCTTGGCGTAGGTGAAACCCCAGAACCCGGCAATCTTCGAGACTGCCGAGGTGAGGACCTTGCCGTCATCGATCTGCGGCTCAAGCGGCTGCGTTGCCATAACTCATCCTTTCAATTGCACGATATATATCAATATCACTCAATTGCAAGGCCGTTCTCGTTCAAAGATCGCTTCGCCATTCGAGAACCGCCCGATCATGCGCAGCTCGCCAAACAGGTCGAGGAACCTTCCCGAGACCTGGCCAAGCCAGTGTCGAGCCCTCGCCGTCCGTGGGTTGTATACATCGGCCTCCCAGTACCGGGCATCGTCGCGCTCGGCGAGCCAGATCGCGGCGAGCCCGCACCAGGTCGATATGCCGCAATCGGCATAGGCATTGCGCAGGAGGATACGGTCCTCGCGGCCACGCCATCCATCGAAGCGCAGAAAGGAAGGAAAGGCCGCCTTCGCAGTATCGATGATCTCGTCGACGAGGCACTCGTAGGCCCAGTCGACATCTTCGTCTTCGCCGTCATCAAGCAGGCGAAAGGCCACCACGGAGCCGGTCGGATAGCTGACGGAACGTCCCATTTCACCTCTCCTCAGGCTGCATCAGCGAGATCGATGTTGGGTTCGCTTTCGCCGGATTGGTGACCACCAAGGTCAAGCAACAGGCTGGCCGCTTCCTCGGCCTTGGCCGCAGCGGTCAGGATCGCGCGCTCGTCCGATTTGAGGATCTTGAGCCAGGACGCGATGTAGCTGGCGTGATGGTCGAGGTGGGTGACCGGAAGACCCAGTTCGGCCCCGAGGATGGCCGAGGACAGTTCGGCGATCAATTCCTCGGCAGCAT
>CAMYIQ010000021.1 GCA_947258465.1 uncultured Erythrobacter sp. | reverse complement strand
CTTTTCCGCACCGCTTTTCCGCACCGCTTTGCCCCAAACGCCGTCACAGCGAACGCCCGGCCCTAGTCCAAGCCCCGCCCTAACCTGTTCCAAGATCGATCTCCGCCTAGCGGTCGCTGCGAAGTCCAACCCGGCCTTCGATACGGTGTCCGCCAGAGTTCGGGGCCATGGCAGGCAGATCACGGCACACCTAGCCGGGACCTGCGTCAATTCATCGCATTGTATCCGTAGTGTTCTTCTGCCTGATCGGGCGTGACGAACCCATTGCGCAGATCGCGTTCCAAGGCTTCTCGGGGCCGCTTTGCCGGATCGCCGAAGCCACCGCCGGTGGCCGTATAGATACGGATCACTTCGTCGCGTTTGGCGGCTACCGTCGTGCACATGGTGTAGCGATCGACCGAGCCATCGAGCCGATGGATTTCAGCGTAGTTCGTAGACCCTTCCTGGCCGCCCGCCAATGCCCAGGGACGCACCTCGCTGCGAGTCGCCGCATAGGTCAAGAATGTCTCTTCAGCGGTAATTCGATAATCGAGGACGACCCCTTTGCCGCCCCGGAACTGTCCGGCGCCGCCATCCTGATCGTGAAAAGCGTATTGATCCACTTCGATTGCATACCGGCTTTCGAACAATTCGCAGGGAATATTGAAGGTTTCACCGTTGGCGCAGCAAAACTGGCCGCTGTCACCATCTTCTCCGTCGGATGCGCCCCAACCGCCCACCAGAGGTTCGCCCATGACGAAGAATTCACCATTTTCGGGCCTTATGCCGGAAATGAAGGTGGCGCCGACCGTGCGTTGGTGCCCTGCCGGCAGGCGATGCGGCAAGGCCGGTGCCAGCGCCTTCCAGAAAACGTCGATCGCCGCAATCAGGGCTTCGTAATAGACCGAAACGGGAGCGGGCTTCTCCGCGCTGATGACGGTCCCGGGGGGGCAGACGATCTTGAGTGGACGGAAACAACCGCCATTCGCGGGTATTTCGGGGTTGGTGATCGATTTGAAGAGGCAACGCGCACCCGTGACCAATCCGGTATATGAACAGTTGATCGGCCCAACGGCCTGCGGCGATGTCCCCGTATAGTCGACAAGCACTTCCTCTTCGCCAATCGTGACCTTGACCTTGACCTTGAACGGGCCGTTACCCAGGCCGTCCTCCTCGATCACATCCTCTGCTTCGAAAGTCCCTTGAGGCAGTTTTACCAATTCCGCGCGAGTCATGCGTTCGCCGTAATCGAGCAGATCCTTCATCGCCTCGAGCAACTGGTCCTTGCCGTAGCGATCGACGAGTTCTCCTATGCGTCGCGCGCCCACACGCGCGGCCGCAACACCGGCGTGCATGTCACCGATAGTCGAATCCGGCAGTCGGACATTATCCTTGATCAATTGGACGAGAGCGTGATTGATCTCGCCGCCTTGGTACAGCTTGAGAAAAGTAAACCTCAGCCCTTCCTGATAGATTTCGGTGGCGGACGTCGAGACGCTGCCAGGCTGCGCGCCGCCGACTTCGGTCCAATGCGCCTTGTTCACGGTCCACGCGATCAGTTCGTCGTCGGCAAAAACCGGAACGAGGATCACGACATCGGATAGATGGGTGCCACCGCCTTCGTAGGGGGTGTTGCTGATAAAGACATCACCGGGCCTGATCGTCGACGGGTCGGGATAGTGTTCGAGCAGCGAGACGACCGCGGTGTCGAGCGTTGCCAGAAAGGCGGTTACGCCATTGCCCTGGGCAAGCAGATTGCCTTTCGCATCGGTGGCGCCGACCGCGAAATCCGTCGTCTCGTAGATGATCGGGCTCATGCTGGTCCGGATCATCGCATTGAACATTTCATCTCCAAGGGCGACGATTGTGTCCTTGATGATTTCGACCGTGAAAATATCGTGTTCCATCGCGCCTCTCCTCAATCCTGCAGGTGGATGTGATAATTGCCATATCTGTCGATTTTGGCGCGGCACCCGGGCGGAACGACACACGTTACCGATGGCTCTTGAATGATCGCCGGTCCGCGAAACTCCATCTCGGGCTCCAGCAAGCCGCCATCGAGAATGAGCGCATCATGGGTGCCATGCTGGTCGAAATCGACCCGGCGCGTGCCCAGCTTGGCGTCCTCGAGCGTACGACCGGTTACCGGCTTTTCCGCCAGTTCCGGCTTGGCCACCTCAACAATGGCCACAAGGTGGAAGTTGACGATTTCGATGGCATTGTCGAGCTGATAGGTGAACCGCTTCTCATAGGCAGCATGGAACGCCGCAGCTGACGTGGCGATGTCGATACCTCCGCCAGCATCTGCAACCACCGGTATCTTTACCGTATGCTCTTGCCCGACATACCGCATGTCGAGGAAGCGTTCGAAGACCACGTCGTTCCGGTCGTAGTCCGCCCGCGCCGTATCCTCCATCGCGCCAAAGGCAGCGGCGATTTCCTCGGCCGATTCGAGGGCAAGGCTCGTCAGGCGCGTTTGTAGATAATCCCGCCTCAGATCCGTCTGCAACATGCCCCAGGCGGAGAAAACGGAAGAATTGACCGGGACAATGACATGCGGAACGCGCAACTCTTCGGCAAGCGCAACGGCATGCATCGCGCCGCCTCCGCCAAATGCCATCAAGGCGAAGTCACGGGGGTCGTATCCCTTGTTGGTCGAGACGAGACGGAGCGCACCCGTCATGTTCGCATTGGCGATGCGGACGATCCCGCGAGCGACCTCTTCCCGTGATAGTCCAAGCCGTTCCTGAAGCGGTGCGAATGCGGCGTCGACCGCTTCCCAGTCAGGCTCTCTTTCGCCGCCGACGAAACTGGCGGGATCGATCCGACCGAGCACCAGGTTGGCATCGGTCGTGGTCGCATCCGTGCCGCCATGGCCATAGGCGGCAGGGCCGGGGCGCGCACCGGCCGATTTGGGGCCGACATGGAGTTTGTCGCCGGCATCGACCCATGCAATCGAGCCGCCCCCGTTGCCGATCTCCACGATTTCCGAAACGGCGGTCTGAATGGGGTAGCCGGGCGTCTTGCCGTCTCTCTCGATGTGATATTCTGTCGTGACCTTGACTTCACCATCTTCGACCAGGGTGCACTTTGCCGTAGTGCCGCCAATGTCGAGAACGATCAGATTTGGTTCGCCGATCTTCCGCCCCATATAGGCTGCCGCGAAAATCCCGCTTGCCGGCCCGGATTCGACCATGGCGATCGGGTTGGCTTTCGAGGCTTTGGCAGTCGCAATGCCCCCATTCGACTGCATCATGT
>CAMYIQ010000020.1 GCA_947258465.1 uncultured Erythrobacter sp. | reverse complement strand
CTCGCGCGGTGGAGCGCGGCCTGTCGCCCTTCCGCGGTCGGCGGGCGGCGCATCTCCTGCCGCAGGCGCGCCTGGGCGGGCCGATGCCGTGGGTCATCGCGATCATGGTCGCACTTGTCGTGCAGGCCGCAGGGGGCGGACTGGCGCTCGGCAATCTGGCCGACCGCGCGAGAGGAGAACTCGCGGGCAGCGCGACGGTCCAGATCGTCGAAGCCGATCCCGCTCTGCGCGCGCGGCAGGCGCAAGCGGCGGCGGCGATTCTCGTGCAGGACCCCGCGGTGGCGGGCCTGTCGGTGGTTCCGCAGGAGACTGTGGCGCAATTGCTCGAACCCTGGCTGGGCACCGACGATCCCGAGCAGACCGTGCCGATCCCCGCGCTGATCGACGTGCGTTTGCGCGACGGCGCCAGTGCGGCGACGCTCGATCGGTTGCGCCGCCTGCTTGTCGACCACGCGCCGGCTGCACGGATCGATACGCAGGCGCAATGGCTGGCGCCGGTCCTGTCGGCGCTTTCCGCGCTCGGCTGGATGGCGCTCGGATTGATCGCCTTGCTGGCCTTTACCGGTGCGGCAGCGGTCTGGCTGGCAGCGCGCAACGCGCTGGGCGCCAATCGCGAGACAATCGAAATCGTCCATCTTCTCGGTGGCAACGACAATCAGATCGCCCGCATTTTCCAGAGATCGATTTTCGCCGATGCGCTGGTCGGGGGCGTGTTGGGGCTGGTGGTCGGCGCTATGGCTGTGTGGCTGATGGGGGCGCAGTTCGCGGCGCTGGATTCGGGCCTGGTGTCCGGGGGCGGCCTCGATACGAGCGATTGGCTGGTCTTGGCCCTTGTCCCCGTGGGCGCGGTTGTTCTAGCGGTCTGCACGGCACGTTTGACCGTGCTGGCCTCGCTCAGGAAAATGCTGTGATCTTCCGTTTCTTCGCCGCCGCCCTGCTGGTTTATGCGTTTGGCTTCCTCGGCTTTGCGGTTTCCCTGCCAAAGCCGGTTGCGGGCGAGCCGACCGATGCCGTCGTCGTGCTGACCGGCGGGCCGGGCCGGATCGCGCGCGGTCTTGCAGTGGTCGAACAGGGGCTGGCAAAGGAAATGTTCGTATCCGGTGTCGATCCGGAAGTGCGACCGGCCGAATTCGCGGCCGAATTCGATGTCTCGGCCCGCACGATGGAATGCTGTGTCAAGCTTGGCTACCTCGCGGTCGATACCCGCAGCAATGCCGGTGAGGCGGCGCAATGGCTCAAGGAGAACGATTTCCGATCCGTCCGGCTGGTGACGACGGATTGGCACATGGCGCGGGCCAGTACCGAATTTTCCGAAACGCTTCCGCCGGAGATAAGAGTAGTCGAGGATGCGGTTTCCTCGCATCCCAATCTCGCCACGCTCTTTCTGGAATATAACAAGCTTCTGGCGGCTGCGATTTCGCAAGGGCTGCCGAGCTGAGGCCCATCATGCGACTGCTGCGTAACTTCGCCTTCTATTTCGCTTTTTATGTCGGCTCCCTGCTGATCACCACGGCTTCGCTGATCGCGCTTGCCTTCAGCGTGGAGGCATTCCGAGCGCGGGTTCGGAACTGGTCGCAATGGCAGCGGTGGTGCCTGACGCATTTGCTCGGCTGCGAGATCGTGATCGAAGGCGCGCCGCAGAGCGAGCCGGTCCTGTATGCGATCAAGCATGAAAGCTTCTTCGAAGCGATCGATGCCCCCGCGCTGCTGGATTGCCCCAGCGTGTTCGCCAAACAGGAACTGTTCGACATCCCGCTATGGGGCCGTGCGGCGGCTGCCTTCGGTCTGGTGCCGGTAGAACGCGATGCCGGGGCGAGGGCACTGATGACGATGATCCGATCGGCTAAGGCGCTGGTGGCGGAGGGGCGCCCGCTGGTGATCTTCCCCGAAGGGACCCGCGTGCCGCATGGTGAGAAACGCAAGCTGCAGGCAGGCTTTGCGGGCCTGTACAAGATGCTCGGCCTTCCGGTAGTGCCGGTCGCGGTCGATAGCGGGCCGGTCTATCACAGGCGATTGAAACGGCCGGGCCGTATAACCTACCGTTTTGGCGAGCCGATTCCGCCGGGCCTCCCCCGCGGCGAAGTGGAAGAGCGGGTGCGAGAGGCGATCAACGCGCTCAACGAGTGAGTTCGCCGGGCTTGCGAGCCCGGCTATGGGAAAGCGCGATCATCGCAGGTCTATCCCTGGTGGTCTTCGACGCGCCTGGAAAGCGGTTTCCTCTCCAGTGCATCCTCCAGCCGGTCGATCGCGGCAATGGCATCGCCTGCTTCCGCGTTGAGTTCGATTGCGGCCTTGTCGAGCGCATCGAACAGCGGGGCCAATTGCCGGGCGAGGGCCATCCCCTTATCGGTCAGGGCCAGCACGCGCCGCCTGCCGTCGCGCTCGTCCGCTCGCGATCCGACGAGACCCTCCTTCTCGAGCGCGCTCCTGATGACGCTTATCGACACGTGCGAAACCTGGAGGCGATCCGCGAGATCGGTAACCGACATCGGTTCTCCGCTGCGAAGGCAGTTGAAGACGGGAAACCAGCGCTGCTCGAACGCAACCCCGCGTTCTTCGTAGAGCGCCTTTGCTTCGCGATCGGTTCTGTCGCTCAAGCGCCTCAGCCGACCACCGAGCGCGGCAGCTCCATAGGCCCTGACTGTGTCCCGCACGGGCTCGCCGGGTGCTTTTTCCATCCTGCTTGACATATCCGTAACTGATTACATAAATGGTCTTCGATAGCAAACTGGAAGTGAACCCCGCAAATGTCGATACTCAAGAATGTTCGCCGCAAGGCTCTGGCCCTAGGTGCCGCAGCGGCGCTTCTTGCGCCCCTTTCAGGATGCCTGACGCCTATGGGCCGGGCTTCGGTTGCAGAGCTGGAAACCTATGCATCGGAGCTTTCGCAAACCGCCGACTTCAGCGGGGTGATCCTGCTGGCGCGAGAGGGCGAGATCGAATTCCAGGGCGCTTACGGACTGGCGGACAGACAAACCGGACGAGCGAACACGGTCGATACGAAATTCAGCCTCGCATCGGTGCCGAAGATGTTCACGGCGGTGAGCATCCTCCAGCTTGTCGATGCCGGCGCGCTTTCGCTCGACGATACGATCGGCACACACTTGCCCGACTATCCGAACCGGGCTGCGGCAGAGCGCGTCACTGTCGAGCACCTCCTGATGCACACCTCCGGTGTCGGCAATTACTGGGAGGCGATGGGGAAGCTGGATGATGACGGCCTGGATACCCTGGACAGCCATCGCGACTATCTCCCGCTGTTCGCCGACATCCCGCTGGAACATGAACCGGGGACGGCATTCTCCTATTCGAATGGCGGCTACGTCGTCCTCGGGCTGATTATCGAGGCGGTGACCGGCACCACCTATTACGACCATGTCCAGCGTGCGATCTTCGACAGGGCCGGAATGCAGGATACGGGCTATTTCCTCCCGGAAAAGCCGGTTCCCGATCGGGCGAAGAGCTATATGCGATCGGTTGAGCGCCCTGGGTCATGGGATGACATGGCTGCCCGAGCCGAGCCGCGCGGCAGTGCCGCAGGGGGTGGCTATTCTACTGCCGGAGACCTGCTCCGCTTCGCCACCGCGCTCACGCAACACCGGTTGCTGAGCCCGGGCATGACCGATGTCTTCCTGCAAGGACGCCGTGAAACACCAGTTGGAAATTATGGCTACGGGATCATCGAACAATCGCTCAACGGAACGCGTCTCCTAGGTCATTCCGGCGGGCATTACGGCGTCGCTGCGGAGCTGATGATACTTCCGGACCTCGACACCGTTTTCGTCGTCCTCTCCAACGGCGATGTCGATGCTTACTGGGATGTGGAGATGTATGCCCACGAAATGATTGTGGGACCGACCGATGAAACCCGCAATTACGCCTTCACCAAGCAGCTCATCGCGGAAACGGTCATGCGGGGATACGATGCCGGGCTGAAAATGCACCGCGACCGGGAAGCCGCGCGAAAGGTGCGGGGCGGCGTGATCGATTTGGCTGCCTTCAAATACATTCACCGGAAACACTATGAGGAGGGGATCGATCTGCTGCGCCTGAACCGGGCGATCGTGCCCGATTCCGATGACGCCATCTTCAGTCTGGCACAGGGTCTGCGCATTGCCGGACGAAACGAAGAAGCGCTCGAGACCTATCGCGCCTATCTTGAGAGAGTGCCCGACAGTTCCGAAGCCAAATCCTTCATCGCGGCGATCATGCGGGACGGGGCCTGATACCTTTTCGGCCCATCGTGGGTGGCGTGGGACTGGGGGCGACAGTCCGACTGCCAACCTTCCAGCCCGAGCCTAGTGATCCTTGCGCCCGAAATCCGCCCTCGCATCGTCCTGGCCTTTTTCGATGATCGAGCGGCGAATGGTGCGGGTACGGTCGAACAGGTCGAACAGAGTGTCGCCGTCGCCGTTGCGGATGGCGCGCTGGAGGCGGCTGAGGTCCTCGGTGAAACGTCCCAGCACTTCCAGCACCGCATCGCGGTTGGACAGGAAAACGTCGCGCCACATGGTCGGGTTGCTTGCCGCGATGCGGGTGAAGTCGCGAAAACCGCCGGCCGAATATTTGATCACCTCACCCCGGGTCACATCCTCGAGATCGCTGGCAGTGCCGACGATAGTATAGGCGATGAGGTGCGGAATGTGACTGGTCACCGCGAGCACGAGGTCGTGGTGGTCGGCATCCATGATTTCGACCTTGGCGCCAAGGCCCTTCCAGAAGGCGCTGACGGCTTCAACGGCCTCCTGCGGGGCGCCCTTGCCGGGGGTGAGGATGCACCAGCGATGGCGAAAAAGCTCGGCGAAGCCCGCATCCGGCCCGCTCTTCTCGGTTCCGGCGACAGGGTGCGCGGGGATCACCACGGCCCCGGGCAGTGCCTTGGTCAGCGCGTCGCCGACGCTGCGCTTTGACGAGCCCACATCGCTGACCACAGTGCCCGGCCTCAGATGCGGAGCTATGGCTTCGGCGGCATAACCCATGGCGCCGACGGGGACGCACAGAATGACGAGATCGGCTTCGCTCACCGCATCGGCCACATGGTCGCACACGGCGCCGACCAGCCCGCGTTCTGCGGCCCGCGCGCGCACGTCGGGGTCCGCATCCCAACCGGTGGTTGCGACTTCCGGCTGCATGGCGCGTACCGCGAGGCCGATCGATCCCCCGATCAGGCCCAGCCCGACAATGGCGACGCGCTCGATAATCATGCGTCTTCCCCGCACAAACTACGCAGCACGCCGATGATCTCGTCCATCTGATTCGTGGTGCCGATGGTAATGCGCAGCGCCTGCGCCAGGCCCTGTCCGGGCAGGTGACGAACGGCATATCCGGCTTCGGCTATGGCATCGAGCGCGGTTTCCGCCGCCAGATCCCCTTCGAATAGTACCAGCACGAAATTCGCCTTGCTGGGTATTGCGCGCAGGCCGTGGTTGCCCAGCCCCTCGATTGCCGAGACAAAGCGTTTGCGCTCTTCGCGATTGGCCTCGCGCGAGCGGGCGAGAAAGGCGTGGTCGGCGATGGCGGCCATGGCTGCGCGCTGGCCGCTCGATGTAACATTGAACGGGCCACGAATACGGTTGAGAACATCCACCAGCCGGGGCGCGCCTGTCGCCCAGCCGATACGTTCGCCCGCCAGGCCGTAAATCTTCGAGAAGGTGCGCGTGACGAGCACGTTTTCATGCGCCATCGCCAGGTCGAGCCCGCCGTCATTTTCGTCCGGTTCGAGGTATTCGGCATAGGCCTGGTCGATCACCAGCAGCACGTCGCCGGGCAATCCCGCATGCAGCCGCCCAACCTCCGCCCGGGGCAGATAGGTCCCGGTCGGATTGTTCGGATTGGCGAGAAACACGACCCGCGTGCGCTCCGTCACCGCCGCGAGCAGAGCATCGACGTCAGCCGTGTAATCCGAATCCGGCGCTTCAACCGGACTTGCCCCGCACCGGCGCGCGGCGATATCGTAGACCGCGAAGCTGAAGCGGCTGAAGAGCACTTCGTCGCCCGGCCCGGCAAAACCCTGCGCGGCTAGATTGAGTAACTCGTCCGAGCCCGTCCCGCACACGATTCGCGCGGGATCGATGCCGTGCTGCTTGCCGATCGCGGCGCGCAGGGCCGTGGCGTCCGGATCGGGGTAGGTCGCAGGCGCGTGATCGGTGGCCAGCGCCGCCAGCGCCGAGGCGCTGCAGCCCAGCGGGTTTTCATTGGCGGAAAGCTTGACCAGCATGCGCCCGTCGGCGCCGGTCGCCCTGCCGGGGACATAGGCCTGGATACCCTCGATCCAGGGTTTCATTGAAGGAGCTTGCTTTGCCATCTGTGTTTCGCCGCATGAAAGAAATGCGCCGCTTCGACAAGCTCAGGACGAAGGGCGAGCAAAAAACATATCTCGCAAAGGCCGAGGCTGAGCTTGTCGGAAGCGAAGCGGGCGCGTAGCGCCCTTCACCGTTCTTTACTTTACGCGAAGGTCAGTTTTGAGCGCGACGTCGCCAACGATTACACTACCCGGCCCGCTCCCTCTCGATGGGGGAGGCGAACTGGCACGCGTCGAAGTGGCATTCGAGACCTATGGCGAGCTGAATGCGGACCGGTCCAACGCGATCCTGCTGTGCCATGCGCTGACCGGCGATCAATATGTCGCCTCGGCCCATCCGATCACCGGCAAGCCCGGCTGGTGGGAACGGATGGTGGGGCCTCAGCTACCGATCGATACGGATCGCTACCACGTCATCTGCGCCAATGTCATCGGTAGCTGCATGGGCTCGACAGGCCCCGCAAGCGAGGCACCTGACGGCACGCCCTATGCCATGCGCTTTCCCGTCATCACGATCCGCGACATGGTGCGGGCGCATGTCGGCCTGCTCGATGCTCTTGGGATCGACCGTCTCCATGCGGTAGTCGGCGGATCGATGGGCGGGATGCAGGCGCTCAGCCTTGCCGCCAACTGGCCCGACCGCACTGCCCGTGTTCTTGTGATTGCCTCGACCAGTCGCCATTCGGCGCAGAACATCGCCTTTCACGAACTTGGGCGCCAGGCGATCATGGCCGATCCGCGCTGGAAGCAAGGCAGCTATTACGAAGGCGAGGCGCCCGATAACGGCCTCGCCGTAGCGCGCATGGCAGCGCATATCACCTATCTTTCCGAAGAGGCGCTGACCGGCAAGTTCGGGCGCAATCTTCAGGATCGGGACGCCAAGAGCTTCGGCTTCGATGCCGATTTTCAGGTCGAGAGCTATCTGCGGTATCAGGGCAGCGGCTTCACCCGGCGGTTCGATGCCAACAGCTATCTCTACATAACCCGCGCGATGGATTATTTCGACCTTGCCGAAGAACATGGCGGCAGGCTTGCCAACGCCTTTGCGGGGACGGATGCGCGCTTCTGCCTGGTCAGCTTCGACAGTGACTGGCTCTATCCCACCGCCGAAAGTCGTCACGTCGTCCACGCATTGAATGCGGCGGGGGCCGCGGTGAGTTTCGTCGAACTTTCCGCGCCGCACGGGCATGACAGCTTCCTGCTCGACGTGCCCGCGCTCGACCGGGTTATCGGGGGGTTTCTGGGATGAGCCGGCCGGCGAACGGACTGCGTCCCGATCTCGCGGTGATCGCCGGCCAGATCGAGCCGGGCAGCCGCGTGCTCGATATCGGTTGCGGCGATGGCGCGCTGATGCTGGCCCTGCGCGAAAAGGCATGCGACGTGCGCGGGATCGAGATCGACGGTGCCTGTGTCGAGCGCTGCGTATCGCAGGGCCTGTCCGTGGTGCAGGGCGATGCCGACCGGGATCTTGGCGATTATCCGGACAAGGGGTTCGACTATGCCGTGCTGAGCCAGACGCTCCAGACCGCCGAACGGCCCGACCGGATGCTGGGTGAATTGCTGCGCGTGGGCAGGCGGGCCTTTATCAGCTTCCCCAACTTCGCGCATTGGCGCACCCGCGCCGCGCTGATGCTGGGCGGGCGCATGCCGGTGACGCGCAGCATTCCGGTGAGCTGGTACGAAACGCAGAATATCCACCACGTCACCATTCTGGACTTCCGCGACCTTGCTGCCGAAAAGGGCGCAACCATCGTGCGCGACTGGTACTTTGCCAAAGAGCGTCCGATCGGGCGCTTGGCCGCCAACAGCCGTGCGGAATTCGCCGTGTTCGAACTCGCGCGCTGAACGTCAGTCGGCCTTCTTCGGGATATCCGCCACCTTCGGTTCATGCCCCCACTGGCGCAGCAGGGCGAGGACATGCTTGCCAGACAGGCCGAGCGTGCCGGTGTTGCGCAAGGGGTGGACGTTCATGCGTTCCGCCTCGGCGAGCGATCGGTCGAGCACCACGGTCACACTTCCGGGCTGTGCGTTGATCATCGCGAGAGGGGTGACCGAACCGGGCGTTATGCCCAGCAAGCGCTCCATGTCGCCGGCCTTGCCGAAACTCACGCGCTTGCAGCCGATCACGGCGGGTAGGGCCTTTAGATCGACGCGTGTTTCGGCCGGCGCGGTGACCAGCCAAAAGGCGCCGCGCGCATCTTTCAGGAACAGGTTCTTGGTATGCGAGCCGGGAATGTCGGCATCGATTTTCCGGCTCTCCTCGACGGTAAAGACTGCCGCGTGCTCATGCGCCTCGAACGGGATTGCCAGCGCGTCGAGGTCCGCCAGCAATCCCGCTTCGCCGCGCATCAAGCTTCGTGGTGGATGCCGCAGATCTTGTGCCCGTCGAGATCGCGGAAATAGGACAGGTGCATCGTGCCCATATTGTTCTGGCGCGGTCCGGGCGGGTCTTCGATGCTGGTGCCGCCGGCCGCGATGGCCGCGTCGTGCAATTCCTTCACCTGGTCGCCGCTGTCGCATTTGAAGCCGATCGTCATGCCATTGGCGCAGGTGGCCGCTTCGCCATCGATCGGCTGGGTAAGGCAGAAGGTGCCGCCATTATGCATGAAGAAGACGCGCTTGTTGCCCTTCGCATCGGTGTTGTCGATCGCCATCTCGCAGCCGACGACCTTGAGCACCTTTTCGTAGAAGGCCTTGGCCTTGTCGATATCGTTGGTGCCGATCATGATGTGGTTGAACATCCAGTCTCTCTCCTTTGGGTTTCGATTCGCCACCTTACTGGGCCGCGGCATCCTGACAAGCGGCGATCGTACTTCGTCGCTTGCGGTTCAGCCAGGCGCGCGTAAAAGCGCCGCATGTCGACTATCCTCGCCTCGCTCGCCCTGTCCTTCATGCAAGCCGCCACCGGCGCTCCGGCGGCCTCGGCCGTGCAACTTCCCGATCTCACGCTCGAACAGGCCAGCGGATTGCGCTGTTCGGTCGCCTTCGGACTGGTTCACCGCGCCCAGCGCGACGGCGAATTCACGCACTATCCCGTCATGGCCGAGCGCGGGCAGGAATTCTTCGTGCGTACCACAGCCCGGCTGATGGACGAGCTGGGTGCGGATCGCGATACGATCATGGGCCTGGTGATGCGCGAGCATGAAGAATTCGGCGGATCGCCCGAGCGGCTGGACGAAGTCATGCCCGCCTGCCTGCTGATGCTGGAGGCCTCGGGCCTGTAACTCCCGTTCAGGATCGCGTCAGCGCGCCTGCGCTAGCGGTGTGCGCCGATTGTGAACCTGCCGGGGATACATCATGCGCAAAATCCTCCTGCCCGCCGTGCTCGCGGCGTTCGCCACTCCGGCGGTGGCTGAAGCCGCCGGACCCACAAATGCGCCGCTTGCGGGTCTGGGCGAGCAGATGCACGATCCCGAACGCCAGCGGGACATGGCGCTGATGCTGCGGGCGATGTCCGAAGTGTTGCTCGATATGCCGATCGGTCCGCTTGCCGAAGCCGCCGCCGAGATGGCGGGCGAAGACGCGCCCCGTATCGATCCCGACATGACGCTGCGCCAGATGACGCCCGAAGCCGACCGCATCGGCGAAGAGGTCGCTCGCAATGTCCCGCGCGCCATGCAGGCCGCCGGTTCGATGGCCGAAGGCTTGGCGACGATGACTCCGCTGCTGCGCCAAATGGCCGAGCGGTTCCGCGAAGCGATTCCCGAACGCGATTGATCCACCGCTAAATTGGCACCTTGCCTTCTCGGACCGGTGGACTGGCGGCCCGCCCTTGTGGCAATGCGGCTGAATCCATGTGGCAACTTCATCAATTCCCCCTGTGTCCCTTCAGCCGCAAGCTGCGCCTGCTGATGGGCGAAAAGAACGTCGCTTACGAACTGGTGCGCGAATACCCTTGGGAAGGGCGCGACGAGCTGTGGCATCTCAACCCCGCCGGGCGGACGCCGGTATTGCATGACCCCGCGCGCCGGGTGGCGCTGAGCGACAGCCAGGCGATCTGCGAATTTCTCGAAGAAACGGTCGAGCGTACGCCGATGATTTCGGGCAATGCGCTGCAACGGGCGGAAATCCGCCGCCTCGTCAGCCTATTCGACGAGAATTTCTACGCCGACGTGACCGAGCCCGCGCTGCACGAGAAGATGAAGAAACGCATTGTGCTGCGCCAGTCGCCCGATGCGCAGGTTCTGAGACAGATGGGCCGGATGCTGCACGGCCATCTCGACTATATCGACTGGCTGGTCGACACGCGCCAATGGCTGGCGGGGCCGACGCTGAGCCTCGCCGACCTCACCTGCGCGGCGCATCTCTCGGTGGTTGATTACCTCGGCGGGATCGAGTGGAAGGGCCACGAACAGGCGCGGGACTGGTACATGGTCATGAAAAGCCGCCCCAGCTTCCGCCCG
>CAMYIQ010000019.1 GCA_947258465.1 uncultured Erythrobacter sp. | reverse complement strand
TACGTCCCTTCGGACGGGTAAGCGGCATATAACCCAGTTTATCCATTTCTCCTGGGGAGGAGAAAACGGCCGCCGGAGCGTCCCCAACGCTCCGGCGGCCACCCTTTTTTGAAGACGAGTTCTCGCCTTTGAGAGCTAGTCCTCGCCGGTGGGCATCAGATCGATGGCGGCACTCGCCAGCGCCTCAGCTCCGGCTGCGACGACCTTGTCCGCGTCAGGAGCCCAGAACGGCGAATGAAGCGATGGCAGCGGTGTTCCGTCCTTCTCGAGCGCATCGAGCATCGATTGCGGCGTGCCGCTGATCCAGAAAATCATCGATTTGACATCTTCGGGAGCAGCCCGGCGGAACTGGCTGAAATCCTCGCCCCCCATCACCGCAGGCCATTCCATGACACGATTTTCACCGAAACGCTGACGAAAGCCTGTGGCGACCTTCTCGCTGAACTCGGGATCGTTGAAAGTAGACGGCGTATGAGGATCCTTGATCGTAATTTCGGGCATCATATTTTCGGGCAGACCGGCTGTGATCGCTTCGCCGCGTGCAACGCGGGCGATACCATCCAACAATAGCTGCCGACTCTCGTCGGAATAGCTGCGCACCGTCAGTTGCAGCTTCGCCTCGTCGCTGATGATATTGTGCTTGGCGCCCGCATGGAAACTGCCCACGGTTATGACGGCCGGATCAAGCGGCGAGGAATTCCGGCTGACGACGGTTTGCAGCTTCATGACGATCGCGCTGGCGAGAACGACGGGATCAATCGCCGTATGCGGATAGGCGCCATGCCCGCCGATACCCTTCACCGTGATATCCACGCTGTCGACATTGGCCAGTGCATAGCCAGGGGTATAGCCGATGGTCCCCGCGGGGGCAGGCGCTGCCGCATCATGAAATGCCAGCGCGTAATCAGGTTTGGGAAAGCGGGAGTATAGCCCGTCTTCCAACATGGCGAGCGCGCCGAGACCCAGTTCTTCCGCAGGTTGAAGCACCATCACCAGCGTGCCCTGCCACGTGTCTTTGTGCCCCACCAGAAGCTGCGCCGCACCGATGAAGCCGGCCATGTGGGTATCGTGACCGCAGGCATGCATCACGCCTGTGGTGACGCCGCTGGCCGGAGTGGCGGTGACTGTCGAGGCATAGGGCAGCCCGGTCTGCTCGATCACCGGAAGGCCGTCCATGTCGGCGCGCAGTAGCACCGTCGGGCCATCGCCGTTGCGCATAACTGACACCACGCCGGTCTTGCCCACGCCTTCGGTTACCTCGAAGCCCAGCGCCTTCATCCGCTTGGCGAGCTTGGCCGCGGTCTCGAACTCCTCGAAGCTGAGCTCGGGATGGGCGTGGAGATCGCGGTAAAGCTCCATCAGCCCGGGCATGTCTGCGGCCAGATCGTCGCGCAGTTCGTTGGCGGCGGCGGGCGCTGCCAGCAGCATCGCCAGCGCGGCCAGGCTTGTTGGAACGGTTTTGGACATCGGCACTCGCCTCCCTACACATGGACCGCATGGACCACGGTCCATTGGCGGAAAATCCTGCTTTCGTTTGCGTGGGGTCTTTTCGCAGAATGGCGCACGGTAGGAAAGGGCGGGCCTATTCCTTCGCAGGACCATCATCGGGGACCGCCACGAAATCGGCCTCGTCCACCTTCTGCCACTGCGGTTCGCGGTTGAGGCGGGCGTTGAACAGCGTGTTGAACGTTCCCGGATCGGTCGAGGGTTCGTCGAGCCCTCCGCCATAGCGTGCCCGCACTGCTGCACGCTCGTATCCCATCGCGGCAAGCAGGGTCGGCGCAATCATGTAGTGGCTGGCGGGACCGTTGGGCACGAAATCAAACGGCCCGCCCTCGCCCTGCATTGCGACCAGTGGAACCGCACCTTCTTCGGGACGGGGCGAGGATGAGCAATGCGTTGTCGTCCCTGCCTCGCGATCCTCGTGCAGATCCTGCCCATGATCCGAGGTGTAGATAACCAACGCCCGGCTCAGATCGGCGTTGCGCAGGAAATCCGCAAAGAACTCGCCCGTGCTCCAGGCAAGTGTGTTGCGATAGGAATTGCGGTACCGCTTCCACTCCTCCTCGCTGCCGCCGAAACCGGCTCGCGAGCCTGTGTCGACGATATTCGTGTAAGACCCTTGAGCAAGGCTAGGCAGGTAGAGCGCGCGATCTGCCGGGTACTTATCGTGCACCGGGAAATGCGCGCCGACTTTGTTCGCGATAATGAAGCTCGAGCGCTCGTCCGAGAGGAGTTCGGCGAGCGTCTCGCCCAGCGCCATATCGCGCTCGACCACGGGGACATCGTCGAATTGGATGAAGCGGTCGATCTCGGCGAACTCTTCTGCATCCATGCCGTTCTGAAGAGCACCGCCGGTCCGCTGGGCATCGAGATAGACCGTCTCCAGTCCCGCCTCCTTCGCATAAGCCCAGAGAGACGGTCCGACCCCGATGTCGCGGCGGTAGGTGTCGCGCGTTCCGGCATAGCGCAGGGCGATGTTCGAACCGGTGCTGCAATTGGTGATGGACGCCGCAATGCCGAAATTGACGAGGGTGATGCCTTCACCCGGGGCGGTCAGGCCCGAGAACACGCCCACAGGTGAGTTGATATCGAGGTAGTGCGCCGTGACGCTCTCGTCGATAAGCAACACGATATCGCGGTAGAGCGGCTTGGCGGCCTGCGCGATTGCCACTGCTTCCCGCGGACCCAGGTCGCCTGTCAACCGTTCGTATCCGGCAAGCAGTGTGTAGGTCAGCGCGGGATAGCTGCCCGGAACGCCCTTCAGCCCGTCACCGCCTCGCAGAAACGCAAAGCCGGTGAAAAGGGCTACTATTGCGAGTGGCACGAGGGGAACGATTGGGCCGAGGCGGCCGTGCATTTGAAAAGCGCCCGTTGGTTTTAGACCGATGGCCAGCAAGAGGAGCAGCGCGCGCGGGATTGCCGCGGTCAGCGCCCGGCTGTTCTGCTCGATGGCATCGCCTGCAAAACCGGTCGCGTTTAGGAGGTCGATGTAGACCGCATAGGTCATGAAATCGAGCGAGGAGCGCTCGTAGCTCTCCATGAACCAAGACCCGACGGCGAACAGGATTGCGAGCGCCCAGCGCAGCCATGTCGGGCGTGTCCATGCGGCGCCTACGATCCCGATGATTGCAAGCGCGAACATGCCAACAAAGGCGATCTTGCCGCCCATCCCCCGGATATCGGCGATCCGGTCCAGGACTCCGGGAGTTAGCGACAGGATGTAGGTAAGCAGCGCCAGCGGCTTCGCAGCTGCCGACAGACACGCACCGCGCTTACTCACAATCCGTAGGTCACGACGAGGCCCAGCGAAAGCACCGCAACCATGATAAGGACCAGCGGCACCCCGGTACGAACGTAGTCCTTAAACTCGTAAGACCCCTCGGCCATGATGAGCATGTTGGTCTGGTAGGCGATGGGTGTCGCGTAGCAGAGGTTGCTGCCGAACAGCACGGCTAGGACAAGCGGTTCTGGCGGAAGGCCCAGCTTGGTCGCGATTGCAAAGGCGATGGGCGTACCGACGGTTGCTGCCGTGGCATTGGACGCAAAGTTAGTCAGGAAAGTCATTGCGAGCATGATCGCTGCAAGCGCGGCGGCGGGGGACAGATAGTCGAGCCCCGCGGCAAGCACGGTTCCGATCCAGTCGGCCGCCCCGCTATCCAGGATGATGCGGCCAAGGGCGATACTCGCCGCAACGAGTACGATGACACTGCCCGAAAGACCGCGCCCGACGCGGTCGAATTTCACGCAGCCGGTAACGAACATGAGGATCGCACCTGCCAGCGAGGCGATGGCGATGGGGACCAGACCAACCGAAGCGAGAGCGATGGAGCCGCCCATGATCGCGGCAGCCAGGGTCGCTTTCGAACGCCGGGGCAGCTCGCGCATTCCCTCGAGCTGCAACAGGCTGTCGGCACGGGCGAAATGCTGCATATCGTCCGGCAGGCCCATCACCAGCAACACATCGCCTTCGGCGAAGCGGTGATCGCCGCCCTCGGAGAACTTTTCCTTTTCGCCGACAAGTCGTTCGGGCCGATGGGTCCCGATGATTGCGACACCATAGAGATCGGCGATCCCCGAGCTCGGCAAGGTCCGGCCTATAAGGCGCGAATCGGCGGTCACGATCATTTCGCCGACCGCGATATCGGTGCGCGTTTCGTTCGACCGGCGCCGGATGCGATCGAGCACCCAACTGGGGGCGGCGTCGCCGCGCAGCGTCGCCATCGCCTCTTCGATAGCCTCGTGCGTCCCGGTCATGCGCAAACGATGCTGGGGCCGCAGCAGGCCGGGCGGAACGTCGTGGAATTCGATTCCCGTGGGCAGGCGGGTTTCGAGTTCGGACAATTCACGCCCGTTGAGGATCGAGTTCTCGGTGACTCGCAAACGGGTTTCGAACAGACGTTGCGCGTGCACGGTCTCCACCCGGTTGTCGCCCAGCATACGGGGCATCACGATCCATACGAAGGGAAGCGCGACAAGCGAGGCAAACAGGACGATCGGCGTGAAATGGAACACCCCCATTTCTGGCATGCCGAGATCCACCGCGATCGAAACGACGAGAATATTGGTGGAGGTGCCGATGGTGGTGGCAAGCCCGCCCATCAGCGAGGCCGCGTTTATCGGAATGAGCGCTTTGGATGCGGGCAACAGGCCCCGAAGGGCCAGTTGCACGAAGATCGGGATCAGCAGTACCAATACCGGCGTGTTGTTCACGATCATCGACAGGAAGAAGGTCACCAGCAGCGAAAACAGCAAACCGAGCTGGAGATTGATCTTGAAAAGCCGTTCGAGGAATCGCGCCGCAGGTTCCAGCGCGCCGGTCACCACCAGCCCCCGCCCCATGATCATCAGCGCGCAAATGGTAATCAGCGCGTAATGCCCGAACCCCGAAAAGGCGAGGCTGAGACCGTCGGTCGGCTGGGTATCGGGCAGAGGAAAAAAATAGAGGCCGACCGCGATCACAGCGATGGTCAGCAGCGAAATGATCTCCACCGACATGCGCCCGCGTGCAAAGGCGACGAACATGGCGATGGTGATGATCATCGCTGCAATCGCGTGGTATGAAGGAGGCCCGATCATCCAGTGTCAAAAATCCCAGTTTATTCACCGATGTGCAAGGATTTAGTTTGGTACCCCTGGCCGGACTCGAACCGGCACTTCGTAAGAAACTCGATTTTGAGTCGAGCGCGTCTACCAATTCCGCCACAGGGGCACTGGGTCGGGAGCGCGGCGGATAGCTCGTGGCACGGCGCGGTTCAAGCGGTGCGTTGCATTGCGCCTCAAAAATCCATGCCGATTGCAATATGCGCAAGCCGCGGCGCGTCTTTGAATTTGGCGCCCATGGCACCCATCGCCAATATGGGGCCGTCTTCGGCGAGCTGAACTGCGAGCGAGGGCGGCTTGAAATCGGGCTCCGCCGGTTTGGGCTCGCGCAGCGTCGAGGAAATGGGGTGCTGCCGGTCGGTCGCCATCCGGCCATCCTCGGGCAGCGTGCGCGCGAGATCGAATTCGTGCGGCAACGAACCTATCGGTTGCCCGGACTTGCCCTGCCCTTCGGCCCCAACGGCCGGAACGGCGCAAGCGACACATACAGATGCGATTGCCAGCTTCCTGGACATGGGCGACCTCTCCATTCCTGCGTATGGAGAAAAGACGTATGAACGCTCTGGTCGGTTCCCGATGCCGGTGCCGGAACGTGCAGGCTGCTAGGCCTTGAGGGCACCGACAAGCAGCTTGTGCAACTTCGAATGCAGCGCGTCATTTGCCGCCATCACCTGGGCGGAATGTATCGGCTGCGAGCGCCCACGGAAATCCGAAACGAAACCGCCTGCTTCGCGCACGATGAGACATCCGGCAGCCGTATCCCAATCGTTGAGGCCGCTTTCCCAGAAACCGTCAAATCGACCGGCTGCGAGCCAGGCGAGATCAAGCGAGGCTGCACCGAAGCGGCGGATACCTGCGACTTGCGGTCCGATAGCGCCGAAGATCTTCGCCCACTCGCCGAAATCGCCATGCCCCTGGAACGGAATGCCGGTAGCGATCAGCGCTTCGGGAAGACTACGCCGAGCCGAGACCCGCAGGCGGCCATCATGCAACCATGCACCGCGGGTTTTCTCGGCCCAGAAGGTCTCGTCGGTGATCGGGTTGTAGATCACTCCGGCTGTGACATCATCCCAGCCACCACCGCCAAGCTTGGGCTCCTGTACGGCGATACTGATCGCGAAATGCGGAATGCCATGGAGAAAGTTGCTCGTCCCGTCGAGCGGATCGACGATCCAGCGCGGCTTGCTTTCATCGCCTTCGATAATACCGGCTTCTTCCATGACGAAACCCCAATCGGGGCGCGCGGCGAGAAGTTCGTCATAAATCGTGCGTTCGGCGATCTGGTCGGCTTTGGAAACGAAGTCGGCCGGCCCTTTGCGACTGACCTGGAGATGCTCGACCTCGCCGAAGTCGCGGCGCAGGCGGCCACCCGCCTTGCGCGCGGCTTTTTCCATTACGCGGATGACACCCGATAGAACGGCCATGGAATCTCTCTTATTCGGTCAGAACGCGCTATGTGCGCGCCGGGAAAGGACAGTGGCCCCATCGTGGGCCAGGCGCGATCAGTTGGCCTTGCCGACGTAGCTCTGTTCGTACACGTCGACGATTATCCGCGTACCGCTTTCGATATGTGGCGGGACCATGATGCGCACACCGTTGTCGAGCACGGCGGGCTTGTAGCTGGACGAGGCGGTCTGCCCTTTCACCACGGCGTCGGCCTCGACGATTTCGGCTTCGACCTGCTGCGGCAGCTCGACCGAGATCGGCTTTTCTTCCCACAGCTCGAGCTTCACCTGCATGCCATCCTGCAGAAACGGCCTCGCATCGCCGAGCAGGTCGCTCGGCAGGTTGATCTGTTCGTAGGTGTTCTGATCCATGAAGACGAGCATGTCGCCGTCTTCGTAGAGGAACTGGTAGTCCGCTGTGTCGAGACGCACCTTTTCGACCGTGTCTGCGCTGCGAAAGCGGACATTGGTCTTGCGGCCATCTTGCAGGTTCTTCATCTCGACCTGCATGTAGGCGCCGCCCTTACCGGGCTGGGTGTGCTGGATCTTGGCGACTTTCCAGATGCCGCCTTCGTACTCTATGATGTTGCCCGGACGGATGTCCACGCCGCTGATCTTCATGGGGAAGCTACCTTCGACTTGTAAAAGAGCGCATCCGCCAAAGGGCGGATATGTGCGGCGCGCCTTAGCCGAGCCGCGCCTTCCGGGCAAGCGAGTGGAAAAGGAGCGTCGCATTCGCTATATGGCTTTGCGGACAAATCACATGAAACATGCCAAAAACACAGCCCTTTTTGCCGCAATGGTGAGCCTCGCCTGGGCACCTGCATTCGCGCAGGGCCGTCTCTCGCTGCTCGAACAGGGGGAATATGTCTGTGCTTTACCCGGCGATGCGACCGGTGCCGCGTGGGTCGAACAGGAAGGCCGCGACTTCGTGATCACCGGCGGATCGAGCTACCGCACCGCCAAAGGCAGCGGGACCTATCTTATGGAAGGTAAACGAGTGCTCTTTACCCGGGGTCCCATGCGCGGTGCGCGCTTCATGCGGCTGGGATCGCGTCTCTTGCAGGAGGTCGGACGCGATGGGAAACTGGGCCGCCTGCGCTGCCATCGCGCCGGCCCGCTCAAGAGCTGATCAGCGGCTGGTCAGCAATGGATAGGGGTTGACCGCATTGGCGGGCTCCCACCACGCCGCCTCTTCGGTGGTCTGCAATATGGCGAAGTGCAGGTGCGGCGCATCTTCAGAGGCATTTCCCGAGCTGCCAACCGTGCCCAGACGTTGGCCGCGCCGTACCCGCTGCCCTTCCTTGAGACCCGGCGCATATTCATCGAGATGAGCATAATAATGGATCGTGCGGCGGTCGGGCGACCGAACATAGATGGTCAATCCACCCGCATCGCTTTCAAACAGTTTTTCGATTTCTCCCGGGCCCGCTGCCACAACACTGGTGCCACGGGGCGCCATGATGTCGATCGCCTCGTGCAGGCGCGATCCGTCCGCGCGCGAATCGCTGAACGTATCGGTAAGCTCGCTGCGTCGCACATTGAGGACGGGAACCACGAGTTCGCGGCCGCTGCGCGCATCGGGCACCGAGGTCACCGATGAATCGAGTGCCGCCGTTTCCGCAGTCGCGCCTTCGTCTTCGGCGTCACTGCCTGCCTGCGCTGTGGGCGAAGGACTTGGCGCCGCTTCGGCCGGACGAGTCTGGTCGCGCTGGCTCACGCTGGAGGCATTCTCGATAAGGCTGCCACCCGCGACGATCCACACCGCGCTGGTAATCGTGGCGGTGACAATGATGGTGAGAATGCGATCGACGAGGTTCATGCCGTAGCCCTAGCGCCTTATGGTTCGAAAATCACCTGGGTCGATTGCGATACCATTCCGGCGAGCCGCGCCGCGTCCCAATTGGTCAGGCGCACACATCCACTCGACTGTGCGCGACCGATCGTTTCGGGGTCGGGCGTGCCGTGGATGCCGTAATGCTCCTTGCTGAGATCGATCCACACCACGCCGACGGGCGAATTGGGGCCTGGAGCCAGTGTATAGGTCTCCCCCTCGCCTTCGCCGAGCACTTCGGGATCGTAGCTGTAGGGCGGATTATAGGCTTCGCCGAGAATATCCCATTCTCCGATCGGGAGCGGGAATTCGCTTGAGCCCGAGCTTACCGTGAACAGCGCAACCAACTCGTCATCCCGATAGGCCTTCAGTGTCTTGCCCGCCTTGCTCACGACAATGCGATCCACCTCCGGCTGTTCGGTTCCAACTCCCAGCGAGGCGAGTGTACGCTGCCAATTGCCGTCATCGATCGATCCAGGCGCGATACGGTCGCCACCGATATTGGGAACGCGGATTTTCTGGCCCGCCCGGAAATGGCTCGGTTCCTGCCCGTCAGCACGCTCGGCATCGAACGTTGGCGTAGGCTGCGGACTGGGTTCCTTGCTCTCGGTCGCTCCGGCAGGTTGGCCGTTCGGGTTGAGCTGTTTGAGCACCTCCACCGTGGTATGGAACCGCTCGGCAAGACGTTCGTCGAGCGATGCGTAGCCGAGGCGTTCGAGCTCCGCCTTCTCGGCAACGTCTTCCGGCATATCGGTGTAGCTTTCCTCGCCCCAACTTCCGGGGATCGTGACCACGCGGGTCGCGGGTATCCGCTTCCATTCGGCGAGCGCGCCCTTGGTCGCTTCGTCGAGCTTGCCGGTTACTTCGAGATCGTTCGCTTCCTGGAAGCCTTTGAGCGCATTTTCCGTGCTCATGCCCATCTTGCCATCGATCACACCGGGACCGAAACCGACACGATCGAGGACAACCTGCGCCTGCATGATCGGGCGCTCTTCGGCATCGGGCAGTTCGGACGGCTGCGCCTGCTCGCCTCCGGCATCCCCGCCGATCTCGTTTCGGTAGCTATCGTCGTTGGAGGCCATGGTGTCGGCGAAATTGTCGTCGCCATAAGTCTCGTAGCCATAATCCCTGCCGCTATCGCTGCTGGCGACCGGATCGCTTTCCTGCTCATTGTCCTGCCCCTGCATACCGCATGCGGCAAGAGCCAGCGACGACGCGGCGGCGAGAACGAATGTACGCATAGGGGGACCTTCCTGAATTGCGGGACGCGACTCCGCCCCTTCAGGTCACCAAACTCACGCAGGGGCGATTTGCTCCGCGAAAGCTTTTATCGCGGCACCTTCGTCGCCATTCCACACCGCACCCGACACGGCGAGGAAGTCCGCCCCTGCCTCTACAAGCGGCCCGCAATTGTCCGGCGTGATGCCACCGATCGCGACCGAGGGCAGTTCGACCATTTCGCTCCACCATTCCAACAGTCCGAGTTCGGCGCGATGCTCGGTCTCCTTCGTGGTGCTGGGGAAAAAAGCGCCAAAAGCGACGTAGTCAGCCCCCGCCTCGCCGGCTTCGAGCGCGAGATGGCGCGATCCGTGACAAGTTACTCCGATCTGCGCCTCGCGGCCAAGCTGCTCGCGCGCGTCCCTGGGATCGCCGTCGCCCTGACCGAGATGAACCCCGTCTGCCTTGAGGCGCTTTGCCAGCGAAACATCGTCGTTGACGATGAAGGCGACATCGCGTGCCGCGCAAATAGCCTGCAATGGTTCGGCGAGCGCTGCGGCCTCGTGCTGGTCGATACCTTTCACCCGGAATTGGAAGGCAGTGACGAGACCGGGGCCGGCATCGAGCGCGCGTTCGAGCCGCGCGGGAAAATCGCCCCATACGTCGAGCGGCGAGATGAGATAGAGCTGGGTCGGAGGTATGGTATCGGTCATCGGTCGCGTTCTCTAAAGCGCCGATCGCATTTCGTCACGCATTCAGACCTGCGAAAGCGTGTGGCACGTCTAACGGGAGGCATGAAAACGCTATTTGCCGCCGCGCTGCTTGTCCCCCTCACCGCCTGTGCCATCATTCCCGATACGCCGATGTCCGGCGGCGAGGCCGCCGCGCAGGGGACGCCGGTCGCGATGAAGCAGCCCGTCTGGGCGGGTGATGCGATCCTGACACCCCTGGAGGTTAAGGAAGACAGCCGCTGCCCGGTCAACGCACGCTGCGTCTGGGCGGGCAAGCTCACCGTCTCGACACGAATTGCGGCTACGCACTGGACGCAGACCGCCCCGCTCACCCTGGGTGAACCGTATGAGGTGATGGGGCGGACTTACACGCTGGTGTCGGCCACGCCGGAACAGACCACGGACGGCCCGATCGCCCCCGGCGATTACCGCTTTATCTTCGAGCGGCGCTGAGGCTCAGGCGACGCTGGCCGCGTGAATCTGGTCGATCGCGCCCGAGAGCGTCCGGTCGAATTCCTCGTCGCTCTGCTGTGCACGCAGGTCTTGCAACAGGCCGCGGCTGAAGCTGGCGATCATACCGGGGTTCTTGGCCAGCTCGCGGCAAGCCTCGTCGGTCGAATATCCCCCCGACAGCGCGACGACGCGGAGTACCTTGGGATGCTTGGTCAGGCTGGAATAAAGACCCGCTTCCTTGGGAATCGACAGTTTGAGCATGACCTGCTGACCATCGGGCAGCGCGCCGAGCCCTTCCTCGATCGCTTCGAGCAGGATTTTCTCCCCTTGCGCACGATCGGCGGCGGTGATGTCATATTCGGGTTCCAGCATGGGAACGAGGCCGCAGCTAAGGATGCGTGCACCGTCGGCGAACTGCTGGTGGACGGCTTCCTTGATCCCGGCCGGATTGGCCGATTTGATGACACTGCGCATCTTGGTGCCGAAGACACCGAGTTCCTTGGCGCGGTGGCACATGGTTTCGAGGCCCGGATTGGGCTTCATCAGTTGTGCGCCGTCGCGCTCGTCTTCCAGTCCCTTGTCTACCTTGAGAAACGGTACGATGCCGCGCTCCTTGAGGCGCGCCGGAACCGGCTTTCCGCCACTCGTCCCCTCCATGGTTTTTTCGAACAGGATGGCACCGATTACCTTGCCATTGCCGAAGCTGGGCGCTTCGATAATGCGCTGGCGCATTTCATGGATCAGGCCGAACATTTCGTCCTCCGTGCTCCATGCACTATCCTCCACGCCATAGCCCTTGAGCGCCTTGGGGGTCGAACCGCCCGACTGGTCGAGTGCCGCAATAAAGCCCTGGCCTTCGGCGATACGCGCCTTCATCTCATCAAAAGTCATCTGGAAAACCCCGCGTCTGGTACTGATCGTGCATTCGTATGCGCGGGCCATACAAAAGCGGTTTCGCACCTGCAACAGCGCTGCGCCACTTATTGGCGAACCATGGTCAGCTATCGCGGAGACGGTGCAGGAACCGAGTATGCTGCGACATCCGGGCCAGTGCTCGGTCGATGCGAGCGGCCCCGCCACCGCGAGCACCGGCAACTGTAACTATCTCGGTCCTCAATCGTATTCTCGACAGACACGGGGAGATTGCATGCTCGACGATATCCAGCACAAGCTTTGCGACGAAAGCGCGTCCGATTTTTCGGACCTCAAGGCCTTGACGATAAACTGTACGTTGAAGCCGACGCCGCAAGGTTCACACACCGACAAGCTCCTCGGCGTGGTGGAGGCGATTTTGGTGAGGAACGATGTCGCGTTAGAAAGCGTGCGGCTTGTCGATCACGATATCGCCCCGGGTGTCTATCCCGATATGACCAAGCACGGCGCCGAGCGCGACGACTGGCAGACGATATGGGAAAAGGTGCGGGCGGCCGACATCCTTGTCGTCGGAACACCGATCTGGCTAGGCGAGAAAAGTTCGGTTTGCCAGCGCCTGATCGAACGGCTCTACGGCCATTCGGGCGAGACCAACGATCGCGGCCAATATATCTTCTATGGAAAGGTCGGTGGCTGTATCGTCACCGGCAACGAAGACGGAATAAAGCATGTCGGCATGGGCGTGCTCTATTCGCTGCAGCATGTCGGCTATACCATCCCGCCCCAAGCCGATGCAGGCTGGATCGGCGAGGCAG
>CAMYIQ010000018.1 GCA_947258465.1 uncultured Erythrobacter sp. | reverse complement strand
GGACGCTTATTTGGGTCGTCTCTGGTACGTAGTTGTTCTTTACAGTGGCGCAGGCTGAAAGCGCCAAAGCGCAGCTCACGACAATTGCCGTTCTCATAAATCCCTCCCCTGATATTCTATATTTCCGGGTATCCTACTAAAAGGCTGATTGGCAAGTCTTTGGCGCAAAAAGAAAAGGGCCGCCGGATCGCTCCGGCGGCCCCTTTTTTCCGTTCTTTCGCGGCGTTCAGCCCTGGCGCTGGCCGGTCAGCGGCATGTCGCCGAAAGCGCCGGCATTGACGGTGCCGGTCATCTGGTCGCCATTGACGGTGGCGGTGCAGTTGAGCGTCATCGGCATCGGGACGGTCATGTCCATCTTCCACTTGAGCGTGTCGCCGCCCTCGATGGTGCCATCGGTGATGTCCATCGAGCCCATGCCACCCGCCATCGAGCCGGTGAAGCTGTTGCCATCATCGCCGGGCACGACGGTCAGCGTGCCCTTCTGGTCGCCCATCGGGCTCTTGACTACGGTGTCATAAGTACCTGCTACGGACATGGATATTCCTTCCTTGGGTTGAGAATGCGTGTGGCCCTTCAATCGGGGTTACTTACACGATTGTCAATTACTCGCTCATATCCAATTCGACGCGTTCGACCGGCAGGCCGAGCTGTTCGAGCTGCGGGGCGACGATTTGCGCATCGCCCACCACGACCCATACGAACCGATCGGGATCGATCGCCGCGCGCGCCGCGGCATCGAGGCTTTCGGTAGTCTGCGCACGATAGCGGTCCGCCAGACGTTCGTAATGGTCGTCCGGACGAGCGTAGAGCGCGTTGGTCTGCACGGCCCGCAGAATCGCGCCCGACGTTTCGAACCGGCCCGGCAATTCGCCGATCTCGGCGGTTACGATCCGGGTAAGCTCTTCCTCGCTGACGCCATTGGTGTCGAGAAATTCGCCGGTTTCGCGGATCAGCTCGGCCAGCGCATCGCCCGTCCGGTCTGCCTGAACGGGCGCGCGCACAGTATAGGCTACGGCCTTCTCGGCAGTCAGCGGAGTGCCCCGGACACCATAGCTCCAGCCCTTCGCCTCGCGCAGGTTCATGTTGAGCCGAGCTAGGAAGTTGCCGCCAAGTGCATTGTTCGCATTGAGGAAATCGACATAGGTTTCGTCGCGCGCATCGGCCGGTGTCAACTGACCGCCATAGATATAGCTCTGCGGCGAATTGGGCCGGTCGACCAGAACGATACGGCTGGCTTCCGGTTCTTTCGGTTCGGCGGCGAAGGCCTTCTCGCCCTTGGCAACTGCCGCCGGGGGCTGCCAATCGCCGAACACGGCGTCGAGGGCCGTCACGATTTCATCGATCGGGCGATCGGAAACCACGAACACCTCGCCATTGTCGGGCCTGATCCAGCGGTTCTTGAACCCGGTGATGTCGTCGCGCGTGATCGAGCGGAGCGAGGTCACCGTTCCATTGCCCGGTCCCGCATAAGGGCTGTTCTCGCCATAGATCAGCGGCGCCGCCGTGCGTGCCGCAATCGATGCGGGTGTGCGCAGTTCCTGCTCGACGCCGGTGATTTGCTGGGCACGCACACGCTCGACCTCTGCCGGATCGAATGCCGGATTGCGCACGATATCTGACAGCAGCTCGAGCGAAGGCACGAGGTTGGCCGACAGGGCGGAGAGCGTGAAGCTGGATCGATCGGCCCCTCCGCCCAGCGAAACGTCCGCTCCCAGGCGTTCGCCCGTCTCGGCAATCTCGCGCGAACTCAGGCTGGTCGTGCCTTCTTCGAACAGCCGCAGGGTCAGGCTTTCCAACCCGCGTTTGTCCAGCGGGTCGGCAGTTGAACCGGCGTCGAACGACAGAGTGACGTAAGTCGCCGGAACGGCATCGCGCATCGCGTAATGGAGCGTCATGCCATTGGCCAGCGTCCGATGCTCGACATCGGGAAAGTCGAGTTCGGCGATAGAATCGATCGGCGGGGCCGGCCGCACTTGCGTCACGGTGATTTCGTCGGCTGCGGTTTCGCCTGTTCCGTCACCGTCGCTCGTGGCCACGCTGGCGGCTTCTTCATAATCCGCATCGCGTTCGCCCGGCTCGAGGACCAGAGTCAGGCCCGGCCGGGTCATCCAGCGCTGCATTGCGGCCTGCACTTCGGCGGGGGTGAGCGTCGCCAGAATCTCGAACTGGCGGGCGTAGAAGTCGGGATCGTCGGCCAGCACCTCGCCCGAGGCCAGCGTTACCGCCTTGCCGCCGCGGCCACCGACCTGTTCGAGCCCGCGAATGGTGTCCGCCACCGAACTGGTCGCTGCCCGGCGGACTTCGTCTTCGGTCGGACCTTCGGCGATGAACCGATCGACGAGTTCGTTGAGGCGGCGTTCCACCAGCGCCGGATCGGCGTCGGGCGCAGCGGTCGCGGAGACAGTGAGAAGACCGACGCGATGGAAGGCATAATTGCCGCCCGAAACGCCCACGGCGATCTTTTCGTCACGCACGAGGGCATTGTCGAGCCGGCTCGACGACAGGCCGCCGAGGATCTGTGCCCCCACGGTGAGCGCCGTCAACTCGCGGTCGGAAATGCCGGGCGCGGTCCAGTATTTGTTGATGCTGGTCGCCGCGACCTGGTCGCGCATGACCGTGCGGACATCCTCGGCAAGCTCGGGAATATTCGCCTGGGCCGGATTGTTCACCGGGCCGCGCGCGATGGGGCCGAAATACTTCTCGACCAGCGGGCGCGCTTCGGCTGCCGATACGTCGCCCGCGAGAACGACCGTGGCGTTGTTCGGGCCGTATTTGTCGCGGAACCAGGCCCGCACATCTGCCATGTCGGCGCTGTCGAGATCCGCCATCGAGCCGATTGGCGTATGGTCATAAGGGTGCGGGGCAGGGAAAAGCGTTTCGACGATTTCGTAGAAGATCAGGCCGCCGGGCTGATTGTCGCCTTGCCGTTTCTCGTTTTGGACCACGCCGCGCTGATTATCGAGCTTGGCCTGCGTAACCGCGCCGAGCAGATAGCCCATGCGGTCGCTTTCGAGCCATAGCGCCCGTTCGAGCGCAGGCGTCGGCACGGTCTGGAAATAGTTGGTCCGGTCGAAATTCGTCGTGCCGTTATAGTCGGTAGCGCCCATTTCCTGGAGATATTGAAAATAGTCGTTGGGCGCGTTTTCCGACCCGTTGAACATCAGATGTTCGAACAGGTGCGCAAAGCCCGATTTGCCCTCGGGTTCATCCTTCGAACCGACATTGTACCATACGGCGACCGCCACCACCGGAGCCTTGCGATCGGTATGCACGATAACGTCGAGCCCGTTCTCGAGCGTGAATTTCTCGTAGGGAATGGCGACTTCATCGACCAGTTCGGCCAGCGCAGCGGGTTCCGCGTCGGGGGCTGCCGTTTGCGCATGGGCGGCAGGGGCCATGCCGAGGCCGGTGGTGGTGACGCCCATGCCCAGGGCGAGGGCGAAAACGCTGGCGGTCAGGAAATGCTGTTTGCGCATGTTACCTCGATATTCGATTCGGTTTTTCAATGGGTTTTGACGCTACGGTTTCCATCCCGGTTCGTCACGGTCTTCCGGCTCGCGGCATTCGCGATCGCATCTTCGCGCCAGAAATTGACCGGCTTCAAGCGATGCTGGACGAACAGCGGCGCCTGATCGACATAATGCGGCGAGTCCGGGCGCGTGGTGGCTGCGCCAAAGGGCTGGATCGATTGCGATCGCACGCGTTTCCCCGGAGCCCATTCGACAAACTGGATGAAGCTGTCGCCATGTTTGACCGACAGGCGGCCGTCTTCCTCTACCTCCCAGGTGGTCGATGCTCGCAATGTATCGGAGCCACCGTCGAGCGGCAGGTCGACCTTGCCCTGCCGCAGACGCAGCAAGTCTCCCATGGGCGGATCGATCCGCCCGAAATGCGCATTGAGATGATCGACCGACCATTCGAGCTGTTCGCGAACATCGGGCAGGGGCTTGTTCTGATATTCGGCGGACATGAATTCCTTGATCATCAGCAGGGCCAGGGCATCGCCCGAACCGACATTGTCCGCGGTGAAATCCCAGTCGACCAGCAAGGCGCGGGCGCGGCCGAGGTCGCTGTCGGGATCGAGTTCGAGCCGTTCCAGCGCGTCCCACAGATCGGCGATATATCCTTCGCGCTCGTATGCGGTATCGTATTTGATCTTCTTCAGCCGGTCGAGCGTGATCGGCCCGTCCTCGCTCATCAGCTTCCACGCCCGGCGCGAGCGGTTGGTCTGCTTGAGTTCGACGCCGAGTTCGGGCGGGACGCTGCCCGGCGCCAGATCGCTGCCTTCGCCCGCAGCGGTGAAGGGCGTGTTGTTGGCGTTGTAAAGCCAACCCGAAGCCGGATTGATATATTTCGGCAGAGCTTCGTAGGATACCGGCGCGTTCCACAATGCCTTGGGATCGTCGCCCGGCAGGACGCCGCGCCAATCATATCCCTTCGCTCGGTCGGGCAGGGCGGCATTGTAGATATAGGCGATGTTGCCGACCTTGTCGGCGTAGATGAAGTTGGTCGAAGGGATGTCCATCCGCGCCAGAATGCCCTGCCATTCCTCCAGCGTTTCGGCCTTGTTGAGCCGGTAATAGGCGTCAAGCTGGCCCAGATTGTCGATCCCGCCATAACGGATGGCGAAAGCACCCCTCTCGTTCTTGATGACCGGTCCGTGCACACTGCGATATACGGTCCGCCGGATGGGGAGGACCACCGGCCCGAAACGCACCGGAAGCGTGACCGTCTCTTCCTCCAGATCGAGCCAGCGATCCCCCATGCGATACTTCGTGCCGCTGTCGTCGAGCACCAGCTTGTAGACGTCGGTCATGTCGGGCCGATTGACCGTATTGGTCCAGCCCAGATGTTCGTTATGGCCGAGAAAGGGAAACGGGCTGCCGGGGAAGTTGGCGCCCGCATAATGCCAGCCTTCGCCGCTTTGGACGACGAGTTCGTACCATGCCACGCCTCCGCGCCAGGGCTGGTGGCTGTTCGACACCAGGCGAGTAACGCCGTCGCCCGACTTGTCCGGCGCGATGGCGAACGCATTCGATCCGGACAGGGCGCCGTCTTCCCCCCAGGGCAAGGGATGGGCGCGGGCCTGGGAACGGGCCGTGTCCGCTTCGGCCGAACCATCCTCTCGGTCGATCCGGTCCGCATCGCCATCGGCGGTGATGGGCGGGCCGAATTCGGGCCTTAGGTCCTCGCCCGCAACCAGTGGCTCGATGGTGTTGTTCAACCCGAAGAAGAACGGCTGGCGCAGGGCAAAGCCGGCGGCAACGTCCATGCCGTCGACAGGAAACAGGTTCGCCAGCTTGATTTCGTCCGGATGTGCGCGCGCATAGTCGTTGAGGCCCGTGGCATAGGCTTCGAACAGGGCGCGCGTATCGCCCGGCAGTTCCGGATAGTGTCTTTCCGCGGTCCCGCGTGCGTCGAGCAGGTGGTAGACATAATCCACCGCCGCGCCATCGGGTCCGGCAATCGCGCCATACCGCCCGCGCGCCATGGCGATGACGTCTTGCAGCGTGAAGAAATCATCCTCCGAATGGGCGATGGCGACGCCGTAGGCCACGTCCGCATCGCGCTCGCCATAGATGTGCGGAACACCGAATTCGTCGCGGATGATTTCCGCCGTGAAGCTATCGTTCGACTGCGCGATATCGTCGCGCTTCGCGAAGAAGGGCTCCCAGCTAACCAGCCCGACAAATGCGACCAGCACGATCACGAGCAGCGCAAAGCCAATGCGCCCCAGCCATTTTCTCATCGAAATCCGTCCTCTCTTGCAACCGGCCTAGCGAGGGCTCGGGCGTGACGCAACGCGATTGGGCAAAACCATGCCCGGCGCTGTTCCCCCTGGCGGATTCGGCCCGCTAACTGGCCGATAGTGACAGCGCAGATCACCATTGGCCACGAATCCTCCGGCAAGCCGGTCGAATTCGATATCGAGGAACTCCTCGCGACCCGCCTGCTCGTCCAGGGCAATTCGGGCAGCGGCAAGTCGCACCTGATCCGCCGCCTGCTCGAAGAAAGCGCCGGCATGGTCCAGCAGGTGGTGATCGATCCGGAAGGCGATTTTCCCTCGCTGGCCGAGGAATTCGGCCATGTGGTGATCGACGGATCGGCCTATTCGCCAGGCGAGATCGAAGCGCTTGCCCGGCGCATCCGCGAACACCGCGCCAGCGTCGTGCTGGATTTGGACGGGCTGGAGGTCGAGCAGCAGATCCGCTGCGCCGCCCAGTTCCTCACCGCATTGTTCGATGCCCCGCGCGAGCACTGGTATCCTGCACTGGTGGTCGTCGATGAAGCGCAAATGTTCGCCCCGGCTGCCGCTGGCGAGATGGCGGAGGAAACGCGCCGCATGACGCTGTCGGCCATGACCAACCTCATGTGCCGCGGGCGCAAGCGCGGGCTGGCCGGGATCGTCGCCACCCAGCGGCTGGCCAAGCTCGCCAAGAATGTCGCCGCCGAGGCCTCGAACTTTCTGATGGGGCGCACCTTCCTCGATATCGACATGGTGCGCGCGGCCGATCTCCTTGGGATGGAGCGGCGGCAGGCCGAACGCATCCGCGAGCTCGAACGGGGGCACTTTCTCGCGCTCGGCCCCGCGATCACCCGCATTCCGATCGCCTGCAAGATCGGCCCGGTGAAGACCGGCCACACCATGCAGAGCGAAGGCCTGATGGCCTTGCCCGATACCGCGCCCGAAGACATGGCCGCGCTGCTTACCACCGATCTGGCCAGCGAAGTCGCCAAGGCGCCGCCGCCGCCGGTTCCACCGCCCGCACCGCGGGTCGAGGAAGTGGCCGACAGCATTGCGGGGGCCGAGGAACGCCAGGTAGACACACCGGCCGAGCCGGTCGACACCTCCGCCATCGCCACCCGGATCGCGGAGATCATCGGCGAACTGGCGAAGGAAGAAGGGATCGCCTTCCAGTCGGCCAGCGCGCAATACCAGACCTTCCTCACGCGGTGCCGCCGCGAACGGCTGATCGGACCGATGCCCGACATGCGCGCTTTCCGGCGCCGTTTCGCGATCGCCGGGGCCGGGCTGGCCGAACTCGACGAGGCGCTGCAGACGCGGATCATGGACCTTGCAAAGGCGGTCGAAGAGGACCTGCTGGGGCCTTTCCTCGTCATCGCCAAGGCCGCTCATGCGGGCGAGACGCAGGTAGACGAGAACGAACTGGCGCGGGCTTACGGCACGAGTTCGCCGGGGCGTATCCGACGGCTGCTCGACCATCTGGAACGCCAGGGCCTGGTCGTCGTGCGCGAGGATTTCGGCGGCGATCGCACGGTGATGGTCCCCGGGCTCGAGGGCGTCGAAGCGGGATAACCCGCTCGTCGATACCAGTGTGTCGGTCGCCGAGGCCGAACTTTCCCGCGACGGCATATTGGGTCAGGCGCTATCCGCGCATATTTTCTGCCAACCAGACTGTTCGGGGGACTGCCCATGAAACGCCATACTTTCGCCGCCTTGACCCTTGCCCTTGCTGCCACCGCGTCCAACCCCGCGCTGCTGGCCGCGCAGGACGTCCCGGGATCGGGGGTCGCTCCGGCAACCATCGGGAACAGCGAAGAGCGCCCGGTTGCCTTTGCCCGGTCCGTACCGGCCGATGCGGCGCTGGCAGTCGTGATGACCGATACGAGCCTGCCGGAAGGCGTGACCGGCCTGCCCGCCGATGCGCAGGCGCGAATCGCCGCTGCCGAATTCGCCGGGAAGGCAGGCGAATTGCTCGACCTGCCTTCGGCCGCCGGATCGCCGCGCATCGTCCTGTTCGGCGCTGCGGATGAAGACGGGCAGCCGATCGACTGGCGTGTCGTCGGGGGGCGGATCGTCCAGGAACTGGCCGACGAGGATGCACCGATCGCCGTGGCCGGCTTGCCCGGCAGCGACACCATGGCGATGGCTGGGCTTGGCGCAACGCTCGGGCAATACCGGTTCGACCGCTACAAGAGCGACCGGTCGGCCAAGCCTTCGCAGCCGATCACCTTTGTCGGGGCGCAGGCCGCAGAGGCGGCCGCATCCTGGACGCGCCGCCAATCGGCACTGGGAGACGGCGTGCGCTTCGCCCGCGATCTCGTCAATGAACCGGCCAGTGTGATATATCCGGAGAGCTTTGTCGCCCGCGCGCAGGCCCTGTTCGCAGGCGTGCCGAATGTCTCGATCAGTGTCCTCGACCAGGCGGACATGCGGCGGATGAACATGGGAGCAATCGCCGGTGTCGGGCAGGGCAGTCGCCGCCCGCCGCGGCTGATGATGATCGCCTATCGCGGCGCCTCGGGCGCTCCGATTGCGCTGGCCGGCAAGGGCATCACTTTCGATACCGGCGGCATTTCGATCAAGCCGAGCAGCGGAATGGGCGCGATGAAACGCGACATGTCGGGCGCTGCGGCAGTGACCGGGGCGATCTACAGCCTCGCCAAATCGGGCGCGCCGGTTCACGTGGTCGCGGTGGCGGCGCTGGCCGAGAACATGCCGGGCGATAACGCCCAGCGGCCGGGAGACGTGGTGCGGACCATGTCGGGCAAGACCATCGAGATCGTCAGCACCGACGCCGAAGGCCGCCTCGTTCTGTCCGATGCCATCGAGTACGTGGTGCGCGAAGCCGAGCCCTATGCCCTGGTCGATATCGCCACGCTGACGGGCTCCGTCGGAAGGGCGCTGGGGCCGGAATATGCGGGCGTCTTTGCGCGGGACAAGGCTTACGCCGAAGCTGCAATCGCCGCAGGCCAGCGGGTCGACGAGCCGGTTTGGCAGTTGCCGCTGCATGAAAGCTATCGCAAGGCCGTTCGCGGTTCCGAGATTGCCGATGTGGTCAATGGCGGCGTGTCGCCCGGGGCCAGCTCGGGAGCCCATTTCATCGAGTATTTCGTGCCCGACGACTTGCCCTGGATCCATATCGACATGGCCTCGGTCGACGACGCTTCTACCAGCTCGCCGCTGGTGCCTGCCGGATCGAGCGGATACGGCGTGATGCTGCTCGACGAACTGGCGCGTAGCTGGCGCCCCCGATAAGCCCCGCGAGCTTCGCCGCACACAGCCGACGCGGCGCGCGCCCCTTGCGGTCGGTGCCGCGCGGTTTACCTATGCTTTTCATACGCCCGCCGGACTTTCTGCGGGGAGGGCTTGTGTTGCATAATCGCCACACTATATCCGTGCGGCAATTCTTGACTGGGGTGTTTGCATGAATCTCGAAAAGTTCACCGATCGCGCCAAGGGCTTCCTGCAGGCGGCGCAGACCGTCGCCATTCGCATGAACCATCAGCGAATTTCGCCGGCGCATTTGCTGAAAGCGCTGCTCGATGACGAAGAGGGCATGGCCGCGCAGCTCATCCAGCGTGCCGGGGGTAATCCCGGTGTGGCGATTACCGAAGTGGATAATGCGCTGGCCAAGGTGCCAGCCGTGTCGGGCGGCGGGGCGCAGGCGACGCCCGGCCTCGACAATGATGCCGTGCGTTTGCTCGATCAGGCCGAACAGCTTGCCGAAAAGGCGGGCGACAGCTTCGTTCCCGTCCAGCGGCTGCTCCAGGCGCTGACGCTGGCCGACAACGATGCGGGCAAAGCGCTGAAATCGGCGGGTGTCGATGCCAAGTCGCTCGAAGCCGCAATTCAGGAAGTGACCGGCGGCCGCACTGCCGACAGCGCGGGCGCGGAAGAAAGCTACGACGCGATGAAGAAATATGCGCGCGACCTCACCCAGGCGGCTCGCGACGGTAAGCTCGACCCCGTGATCGGGCGCGACGAGGAAATCCGCCGCACGGTCCAGATCCTTGCCCGCCGCACGAAGAACAATCCCGCCCTGATCGGCGAGCCCGGCACCGGCAAGACCGCGATCGCCGAAGGCCTGGCGCTGCGTATCGCCAATGGTGATGTGCCCGACAGCCTCAAGGGCCGCACGCTGATGGCGCTCGACATGGGCGCGCTGATCGCGGGTGCGAAATATCGCGGCGAGTTCGAGGAACGGCTCAAGGCCGTGCTTGACGAGGTGAAGGGCGCCGAAGGGCAGATCATCCTGTTCATCGACGAGATGCACACGCTGATCGGGGCCGGCGCCAGTGAAGGCAGCATGGATGCCTCCAACCTGCTGAAGCCCGCCCTGTCGCGCGGTGAACTGCACTGCATCGGTGCGACCACGCTCGACGAATACCAGAAATATATCGAGAAGGATCCCGCGCTCCAGCGGCGCTTCCAGCCCGTCTATATCGACGAACCGAGCGTCGAGGACACAGTCAGCATCCTCCGCGGGATCAAGGACAAATACGAACTGCATCACGGCGTGCGCATCACCGATGGCGCGATCGTGGCTGCGGCGCAGCTCAGCAATCGCTACATCCAGAACCGCTTCCTGCCCGACAAGGCGATCGACCTGATGGACGAGGCCGCCAGCCGCATCCGCATGGAGGTGGAAAGCAAGCCCGAGGAAATCGAAAGCCTCGATCGCCGCATCATCCAGCTCAGGATCGAGGAGCAGGCGCTGCAAAAGGAAAGCGACAGCGCCTCGAAGGATCGGCTGGAATCGCTTCGCAAGGAGCTGGCCGAGCTGGAACAGCAATCGTCCGAACTGACCACGCGTTGGCAGAACGAACGTGACAAGATCCACGCCGAAGGGCGGATCAAGGAGGAACTCGACCACGCGCGGATCGAGCTTGAACAGGCCCAGCGCGCCGGGGACCTTCAGAAGGCGGGCGAGCTGCAATACGGCACCATTCCCGAGCTGGAAAAGAAGCTCGAGGAAGCCTCGGGCCAGACCGACAATGCGCTGCTCAAGGAAGAAGTGACCGAGGACGACATCGCCGGTGTCGTCAGCCGCTGGACCGGCATCCCTGTCGACAAGATGATGGAAGGCGAGCGCGAGAAGCTGCTCGACATGGAAAATATCCTGTCGAAGCGGGTTATCGGGCAATCGCAGGCCATCGACGCCGTTTCCAAGGCCGTCCGCCGTGCGCGGGCGGGGCTACAGGACCCGAACCGGCCGCTTGGGTCTTTCCTCTTCCTCGGCCCGACCGGCGTCGGGAAAACCGAGCTGACCAAAGCGCTGGCCGGTTTTCTGTTCGATGACGATACCGCCATGGTCCGCATCGATATGAGCGAGTTCATGGAGAAGCACGCGGTCGCACGGCTGATCGGCGCGCCTCCGGGCTATGTCGGCTATGACGAAGGCGGAGTGCTGACCGAGGCCGTGCGTCGCCGCCCCTATCAGGTGGTGCTGTTCGACGAGGTCGAGAAGGCGCATAGCGATGTCTTCAATGTGCTGTTGCAGGTGCTCGACGATGGCCGGCTGACCGACGGGCAGGGCCGCGTGGTCGATTTCAGCAACACGCTGATCATCCTGACCAGCAATCTCGGCAGCCAGTATCTCGCCAATATGGACGACGACCAGAAGGTCGAGGATGTCGAGCCGCAGGTGATGGATGTGGTACGCGGGCATTTCCGCCCCGAATTTCTTAACCGGCTGGACGAGATCATCCTGTTCCATCGCCTGGCGCAGGAGCACATGGCCCCGATCGTCGATATCCAGGTCGCGCGGGTGCAGAAGCTGCTCAAAGACCGCAAGATCGTGCTCGACCTTACCGAAGGCGCGAAAAAGTGGCTGGGACGCGTGGGCTACGATCCCGTCTACGGCGCAAGACCCCTGAAGCGCGCGGTCCAGCGCTACGTGCAGGATCCGCTCGCCGACATGATCCTGGCGGGTAACGTCCCGGACGGCTCAACGGTAAAGATCGACGAGGGCGACGGGGAATTGGCGATGGTGGTGGGGTGAGCCGCACATCTATTGCTAAATAAAAAGAAAGGGCCCTGGGTTCCCGGGGCCCTTTCTGGTTTCGAGGATAAAGGGTATCCAGAGTTTAGCAGAGGCGAGTACGACGAAGCCGAGATAGGATTTTTGGGTTTAGTCGTAGCAGGAGGCGAATCTGCGCAAGTTCTTGAGCCTGTTGAAGAGGCGCTTGATCAGGTTGCGCCGGTTGATCTTTGCCAAGATCGCTGCCTTGGCACCTGCAGCTTCGATCCCTTTGCGGCCTGCGTTGGCATCGCGGCTCCGATCTACTCGCTCGAGATCGCCTCTAAAATTCGGCCATGAATAAAAATGCGTGTCCGCATTCAAGCTTTGTCTCCGAAAGCTAGACAATCAACCACGACGTTCGGTTCGTTCCAGATCAGAAATCTTAAATGCTCGCGGGGTGGAGATCGGCCAGAACACGAATGTATTGCCGGACCTGTTCAAATCATTGACTGTCGCGCTTCTTAATAGGCGGCGTGGATGAATTGGTTGACGCGGCTATGCCTGCTTTATTCAAGGCCACCTTCTTGAGGCGGCTTTGGTAGGGGGGACCTTCCCGAATCAGGGCGCCGTGTTTCGAAGGACTTGCTTCCAAGTGACGCGTGGAATTGTGGGCGTGACCGTCGATCTGAAGCGAACCGTGCGACTATCAATGGCATACTCTAGCGACTACGCTGGGGAACACCTTGGCGCGAAATTCCGCTCGGATAAGGCAGTGGTACACGATCCACCGCAGGTTAAAGCGCTGGAGTGACGCCGGGGTATGGGAGGCCGTATCGGTCGCGCTGGCCGACAAGGGATAGGACGTCGATACTTTCCGCAGCGTCCTCACCCGACGAGACATCGAAGCCGTCATTCCCGGTCGATCCAGTCAGCGCGTAAAGATCCAACACAGGCCGCGAACTCTACAGACAGCGCAATCAGGTCGAACGCCTCCTCGGTTGCCTCAGGATCAACCGCGCCGTCGCAACCCGATGTCACCAACTCGCCGAATGCTTCCTATCCATGGTCGATATCGCCACTACAAGTTACGGGTTCAAATTTGTCGACGCCGCCTAGTTTCGCATCATGTATGCAAAGCGGGTACGAACGTCTTATCAATAAAAAAG
>CAMYIQ010000017.1 GCA_947258465.1 uncultured Erythrobacter sp. | reverse complement strand
GATTTTTGCGGATTGCGGTCCATGGCGCGGGGCAATGGCGCAAGCGAATTGCACGGTCAATGCCGCAGCGCAGCGACGGCCACCCGCACCATTCGGGCATCCGGCTTGGCAAATGCTGCGCCGCCTCGCTATCGCGGAAAGCCAATCCATAAGGAATCGCAGCGCATGATCCGTCTTACCATCCACCAGGCCATTGCCTGCCTTGCCCCGCTGACGCTCGCCCTGCAGGGATGCGCGACCTATCCCGAAACCGATGTCGCGACTGCCCCCATCGTGGCGGAACCCCCTGTCGCGAAAGGGCCGGGGCTGTGGAAAGTCGCCGACGAGGACACCACGATTTACCTTTTCGGCACGGTCCATGCGCTTCCCGAAAACGTGGAATGGTACAAAGGGCCGATCGAAAGCGCACTGGCCGCTTCGCAGGAATTGGTAACCGAAATTCCCGATAGTGCCGCGAAGGACCCGGCATCGCAGCAAAAGGTTATGGGCAAGGCCATGCTGCCTGCCGACGAATCGCTGCGCGACATGCTCAGTGACCCCGACCGGACCAGCTACGAAATCGCGCTGACCAAGCTCGGCATGCCGCCCGCCGCATTCGATCGGTTCGAACCCTGGTTCGCGGGAATGACGCTGGCGGTGGTTCCGCTGATGCAAGCGGGGTATGCCGCCGAGAGCGGTATGGAAACGAAGCTCGAGGAGCTCGCGCCCGCCGATGCGGCGCGCGGTGCGCTCGAGACGCTGGAATGGCAAATCGAACTCTTCGACACGCTGCCGGTCGAATCGCAGCTCGCCTTCCTGATGGTTTCGGCGGACAATATCGACGAGGTCGTCCCGATGATGGACCGCATGGTGGACGAATGGCTCGAAGGCGATGCCGATGGGCTGGCGGCGCTGATGAACGAAGGGCTTACCGATCCGTTGCTGGCCGATGCCCTCCTCTACCAGCGCAATGAACGCTGGGCGGAATGGATCGACGACCGGCTCGACCGGCCCGGCACCGCTTTCATCGCGGTCGGCGCCGGCCACCTTGCCGGACGGGATAGTGTGCAGGACTATCTGGTCGGTCGCGGACTGACCGTGACGCGGGTCCAGTAACCGTCCCATGTCCGGTCAGGCGTCATCGAAGGCTTGTCAGCACGATCGAACCATGCACTCGGGCAGCATGACCTCGCGCTTTATCCTTGGCCTGGCTGCGGGCCTGGTGTTCCTGCTGTCCGCCTGCGGCAAGCAGGCCGATACCGCCAAGCCCGAAGGACCCTATCCTGCCTTGTGGGAGATTGCCGACGGCAAGGGTGCGACCGAAGGCTGGATGTTCGGCACGATTCATGCCCTGCCCGATGGGACCCGATGGCGCTCCGAACGGCTCGATACGGTGGTGGACCAGGCGGACATGCTGGTGGTGGAGGTCGCGAATCTCGAAAATGGCGAGGCGCTTTCCGCCTTGTTCGAGCAGATGGCCTATGACCGCCCGGCCGGGCCGATCGTCGAACGGATCGACCCCGACCTGCGCGGCGAGTTCGAGGAATTGCTGGTCGAGGCCAAGGTGCGGCGCGGCTATTTCGATCCTATGGAGAGCTGGGCCGCAGCGCTGGCGTTGGCCCAGGTGGCGCAAACGGCGAAGGCCGAAAACGGGGCCGATCGCGCCCTGCTTGCCGCATTCGACAAACGCGAAGTGGTGGAGCTGGAGGGCGCGCGGGGCCAATTGACGATTTTCGACAGCCTGCCCGAAGACGAACAGCGCGACCTCCTCAATGCGGTTCTGGAAGAATCACGCGATTATCGGGGCGAGATCGGGGCGCTGGCAACGGCCTGGCTGGAAGGCGATACCGAACGGCTTTCCCAATTGACCCGCCGCGGAATTCTGGCCGACCCCGAATTGGTGCAGGTGTTGCTGCACGATCGCAACGCCGACTGGGCGGCGCAGATCGAAAACCTCCTCTCGGCCCGCGACAAGCCTCTGATCGCGGTCGGTGCCGGGCACCTGCTCGGCGATCATGGCTTGCCCGCCCTGCTCGAAGCGCGCGGATATACGGTACGCCGGATCGAATAGGGCGGCCTGCCCTGCACCTTCGCGCTTGCTTTTCACGCACGCCCTGCTAAGCGCGCGCCCTTCGGCATCATGGTCATCCCTGGAGGCGTGGTGGACCGAAACCGTAACCTAATGCAATTCGAAAGGTAAGCGACATGAGCGATGCTCTGACCCTGCCGGCCGAGACGCGCGAACGGGCTGGCAAGGGAGCCTCCCGTGCACTGCGTCGCGAAGGCCGCGTCCCCGCCGTGATCTATGGCGGCAAGGAAGAACCCACGATGATCCACGTGGAAGAAAAGGAGCTGGTCAAGCAGCTCATGACCGGTCACTTCATGAACTCGATCGTCGAGATCGAGCTGGGTGGCAAGAAGGTCAAGACGCTTCCCAAGGACGTGTCGCTCCACCCCGTCAACGATCGCCCCGAGCATGTCGACTTCTTCCGTCTCGCCAAGGGCGGCAAGATCGAAGTCTCGGTCCCTGTCGTCTTCCTCAATGAAGAAGAAAGCCCGGGCCTCAAGAAGGGCGGCGTTCTCAACGTGGTTCGCCACGAGCTCGAACTGGTCTGCGACAACGACAAGATCCCCGGCGAGATCGAAATCGACGTGACAGGCAAGGAAGTCGGCGATTCGATCCACATCAGCGAAGTGGCTCTGCCCGAAGGCAGCGAGAGCGCGATCACCGATCGCGACTTCACCATCGCTACGCTGGTCGCTCCCTCGGCGCTCAAGAAGGCCGAAGGCGACACCACGCAGGAAGGCGACGAGGTCGAAGAAACCGAAGTCACCGAACAGCATGCCGAAACCGTCGAAGGCGAAGCCGAACAGTCCGACGACTGATCCGCTTTTCCGGTATCGAAAAAGAAGCGCCGGTCCCGCATGGGGCCGGCCTTTTGCATTTGGCAGCAGCGAAGCTAAGGGGCGCGCATGCAGATCTGGACAGGCCTCGGAAACCCCGGACCCAAATACGCGCTTCACCGGCACAATGTCGGCTTCATGGCGGTCGATGTCATAGCCGAAACCTATCGCTTCGGCCCGGTGCAAAAGAAGTTTTCTGGCTGGGTTCGGGAAGGACGGATCGGGGAGCGAAAAATTCTCCTTCTCAAGCCGGCCACATTCATGAACGAAAGCGGCCGGGCGGTCGGCGAGGCGCTGCGGTTCTACAAGCTCGAACCCGATGCGCTGACTGTCTTCCATGACGAGCTCGACCTGGCGCCCTTCAAGGTAAAGGTTCGCCGGGGCGGCGGCCTTGCCGGTCACAATGGATTACGCTCGATCAACCAACATCTCGGCCCCGATTTTCGCCGCGTGCGGATCGGGATCGGACATCCGGGCTCGAAAGAGCGCGTCCATGGGCACGTCCTGGGCAATTATGCGAAGTCGGAGTTGGACCCGCTGGCCGCGATGCTGGGCGCTATCGCGGCGGAAGCCGAATGGCTGGCAAAAGACGACGATCCCCGTTTCATGAGCGAGCTTGCCCTGCGGATGTAAGGAACTTGTTCACTACTTGCGTAGTAACTGTCCCACCAAGAAACAGTCCGGATACGGCCCGTGCGCCAGATACCGTAGTGCGATAGCTGGTCTTTCCTGACAACGGAGAATTCAAGAATGCGTGTTTGCCAGATTGCACTCGTTTGCGCATCGTTACTGGCGGCGGCTGCACCGGCCGCTGCACTTACGAAGCCGCCAAGCGAACCCGGCGGCGGCGGTGGCGGAGGCACATCCGTACCCGAACCCGGCGCTCTCGCAATGATGGGAACCGGTGTGGCTGGATACGGCGCAGCCGTTGCCTTGTATCGCCGCAAGAAGCGCAAACAGAAGAATTAACGCATAAGCGTCGCCTGCCGGGGAACCCTACCGTGCCGGCGGCGCCGATCGTCGCCCCAAAAGAGCCGGGGGCCGTCGTGAGATCGGCCTCCATCCCGGCGAGCGTCGACGAGGCGAGAGCGCCCGCGATTCCGGTCGCGGTGCAGGCCGCATCCACGGGCTGCGTGCGG
>CAMYIQ010000016.1 GCA_947258465.1 uncultured Erythrobacter sp. | reverse complement strand
GTTCGAAGCCGTGATGAACACGCCGAGCCACCACCGCGTCCATCATGCGACCAATCCGCGCTATCTCGACCGCAATTATGCCGGTGTCTTCATCGTCTGGGACAAGATGTTCGGTACGTTCGAGCCCGAAGCGGAGGATGAGACAATCCGTTACGGCATCGTCAAGCAGCTCGGCAGCTTCAACCTGGTGTGGGCCGTGTTCCACGAATGGATCGGCATCGCCCAAGACATGTGGCGCGCGCCGTGGAAGCACAAGCTGTCCTACCTGCTGCGCGAACCCGGCTGGACGCATGACGGCAGCCGCGAGACATCCGACCAGATCCGCGAACGCTGGCTCGAACGCCGGGGAGCCGAAGAAAAATCCGTTTCATACGAAAACCGGATTGCAGGCGAGGCGGAGGCTGCCTAACCTCTCCGACGAGAGAGGAGATATCATGGACGAATTCGATGTCATCGTGATCGGTGGCGGGAGCGCAGGCAGTGCCGTCGCCGGACGGTTGGCCGAAAGCGGCAAAAGCGTATGCTTGCTGGAGGCCGGCCCCCGTAACAACACAGTCTTGGTCAAAACGCCGGGGTTCATGCCCTTCCTGCGCGATTCCTCGAACTATCGCTTCGAAACGGTCCCGCAAAAAGGGCTCAATGGCCGGATCGGCTATCAGCCGCGCGGTCGCGGGTTGGGGGGGTCGTCGGCGATCAATGCGATGATCTACATTCGCGGGCACAAGTGGGATTACGACAATTGGGCCAAGCTCGGCTGCACCGGGTGGAGCTATGACGATGTGCTGCCCTATTTCAAACGGGCCGAGCACAATGTGCGCGGAAGCGATGCGTATCACGGCGACGATGGCCCCTTATGGGTCAGCGACCAGAACTGGCCCAACCCCGGCAGCGTCGCCTTCGTGGAGGCGGCAGCCCAACTGCAATTGCCGCGCAATAATGATTTCAACGGCGCCAAGCAGGAAGGCTTCGGGCTTTATCAGGTGACGCAGAAAGACGGCGAGCGCTGGTCGGCGGCGCGGGCCTATATCGAACCGAAGCGGGCCCTGCGCAATCTCGACGTGCGCATTGGCGTAAGCGTGCAGAAGCTTGAGATCGAGGACGGACGAGTCACGGGAGTCACTTATAGCGTCGGCGACAGGCAGCGCACGATCAAGGCACGCGGCGCGGTGGTCCTTTCGGCGGGCGCTTTCAATTCGCCCCAGATCCTGATGCTATCGGGCATCGGTCCGGCCGCGCATCTTCGCGAACACGGGATCGAGGTCGTGGAGGACAAGCAGGCCGTGGGCAACGACTTGCAGGACCATATCGACTATGTTTCGAGCTGGCAGACCGCCAACAAGGACCTGATCGGGGATAGTTTGACCGGCACTGTACGCATGGCGAAGGCGATTATCGAACATCGTCGCAAGCGCACGGGGATCATGACTACGCCCTATGCCGAGGCCGGCGGATTTTGGGCGGTCATGCCCGATGCACCGGCACCCGATGTCCAGTGGCATTTCGTACCTGCCATGCTCGAGGATCACGGGCGCACGAAAGTGAAGGGCCACGGCTTTTCGCTCCATGCCTGCGTGCTCCGCCCCGAAAGCCGGGGTACCGTCCGCCTCAACGGGCCGGATGCGCGCATGGCGCCGCGGATAGATCCCAACTTTCTCGACGACGAGCGCGATATCGAGACTCTGCGCGCGGGCGTGCGCCTGTCGCATCGCATCGCCAGTTCGCCCAGCCTAGCGAAATACGATCCGCAAGACCGCTATCCGATCGACCTCGACGACGATGCGCAACTCGACGAGCTGATCCGTGATCGCGCCGATACGGTGTACCACCCGGTCGGCACATGCCGAATGGGCGCGGACAAGGATGCGGTGGTCGATCCGACGCTCAAGGCGCGCGGAATCGATGGGCTCTACATCGCCGATGCGAGCGTCATGCCGCGCCTGGTCTCGGGCAACACCAACGCCCCCAGCATCATGATCGGCGAACGCTGCGCCGACTTCCTGACCGCAGCGCTGGCTGGCTAGTCCACCGCACGCACGCGCACCTGGAAGATCGACAAAAAGGGGCCGGAGACGAATCTCCGGCCCGGCAAAGTCGGTGTTCGCAGGAGGAACATGATTGGGCGGGGGCACCGGAGAAGAGGAGAGAACGGCGCCCCCGCCGAACTGGTTAATTGTAGGCACGCTCTCCGTGTTCGGAGATGTCGAGCCCGTCGACTTCGGCTTCTTCGGTGACCCTCAGGCCGACCAGTGTCTTGACGATGAGGCCCACCACCAGTGTGCCGATGCCGGCCCAGAAGATGGTCACGAGGACGCTGAATATCTGGACCCAGAGCTGTGCGCCGAGCGCCACCGAACCGTCGCCGGGTCCGGCGAGGAACGGCTGGTAGACCACTGCAGTACCGACTGCGCCGACAATGCCGCCTATGCCATGGATGCCGAAGGCGTCGAGGCTGTCGTCATAGCCGAGCTTGGCCTTCACCTTGGCGACGAAGAAATAGCACACGGCGGCGCTGACGATGCCGAGCAGGATCGCGCCGAACGGCCCGCTATTGCCCGCCGCCGGAGTGACCGCGACGAGGCCCGCGATGACGCCCGAGCAGAAGCCCAGCGCGCTGCCTTTGTGGCCCGCCGCGCGTTCGATGACCATCCAGGTCAGCGCGCCGGCTGCGGTGGCGACGAAAGTGTTGATCATGGCAAGACCGGCCGAAGCATCCGCCTCGAGCGCGCTACCCGCGTTGAAGCCGAACCAGCCGACCCACAACAGGCCCGTGCCGACCATGGTCAACGTCATGCTGTGCGGCGGCATGGGTTCTGCCGGATAACCGCGACGCTTGCCGAGCAGATAGGCGAGCACGAGGCCGGAGACACCGGCATTGATGTGCACCACCGTACCCCCGGCAAAGTCGAGCGCGCCGTCTTCGAACAGCAGGCCGCCGCCCGCCCAGACCATATGGGCGATCGGGAAGTACACGATGGTTAGCCAGAGCGGGACGAACAGCATGACCGCGTTGAACTTCATGCGTTCCGCCGTGGCGCCGAGGATCAGCGCGGCAGTGATGGCCGCGAAGGTCATCTGGAAGCTGATGAAGACGAATTCGCTGATGACCTCGTCGGTGAAGGTCGCCGCCGTGCTCGCGGCATCGGTTTGCGACAGGAACAGATTGCCCCAACTGAAAAAGGCGTTCCCTTCCGGCCCGAAGGCAGTCGAATAGCCCCACATTACCCATACCAGCATCGCCAGCGAGGCGGTCGCGCCGATCTGGGTCATGGTGGAAAGCATGTTCTTGGAACGAGTCAGGCCGCCATAGAACAGAGCAAGGCCCGGCAGGATCATTAGCATGACCAGCACGGTGGCTGTCATCATCCAGGCATTGTTGCCCGGATTGGGCACGGCGGCAGCGGCTTCGGCCGCCTCCTGCGCGAATGCCGCGGCGGGTGTGAGCAGCGCGAGCCCGAGGGCGGCGCTACGAGAGAGTGTTCGAAACATCATGGGTCCCATCCTGTCCGTCAGAGCGCGGTGTCGCCGGTTTCGCCGGTGCGAATTCGGGTGGCGCTGGCGAGGTCGAATACGAAGATCTTGCCATCACCGATGGCTTCGGTGCTGGCGGTCTGCTGGATCGTCTCGACGACTTGGCTGGCAAGGTCGTCGCTCGCGGCGATCTCTATCTTCACCTTGGGCAGCATATTGGTCGAGTATTCGGCGCCGCGATAGATTTCGGTCTGGCCTTTCTGGCGGCCGAATCCCTTGACTTCGGTAACGGTCATTCCCGCCACTCCGATACCGCCGAGCGCTTCGCGCACCTCGTCCAGCTTGAATGGCTTGATGACAGCGATGATGAATTTCACGCCTTCACCCCCTGTGTGGTCCGCCGGTCCGTCACCGGCGTTCGCACATGCAGCAAAGGGTGTGCCAAACCGCTTTTCGGTACGATTCAACCTCAGAAGCGCGCCTATCGCACCAATTATTGCCTAATAATTGGGCTGTCGCCTATTTTTTGTTCAAATCGAGAGTGGCAATTACGGGTAGGTGGTCCGATGCCACCGCCGACAGGCCGGTGTGATGGACCTGCGCCTCGACACAGCCCCAGTGGCTGCTGGCCACGATCCGGTCGAGCGTGGCCACTGGCTGACGGCTGGGATAGCTCCGGCCGGGCGTGATCACATGCCAGCCTTCGGCGAATTCGCGCATGGCCCCGGTGCGCCTTCCCCACTGATTGAAATCGCCCATGATGACGGTCGGCAGGTCGCGTTTGCAGCCCTTGCAGAATTCGAGCAACGAGCGGATCTGGTCGCGGCGGCGCAGACCCGACAGGTCGAGATGCGTGCCGATCACCCGCAGCCGATGCCCCTCGACCACCAGCTCGCCGCAGGCCGCACCGCGCGGCTCGAGCGTCGGCAGATCGAGCGCCTCACCCTCCAGGATATCCATATCGCGCCGCACCAGCAGCGCATTGCCATGCCAGCCAATGCTGCGCGGTCGCTTGGCCACTTCGACGATGCGCCAATGGGTATCGTCGATTTCCGCGCGCGGCAGCACACTGGCGCGCTGGCCGATGCGGCGGTCCGCTTCCTGCAGCGCGATGATGTCGGCATCGATCTCGTGCAGCACGCTGAGGATGCGCTCGGGATCGCGCTTGCGGTCCAGCCCGACTGCCTTGTGAATGTTGTAACTGGCGAAAGTCAGGCGCACGCGCGGTCAATCGCCAGCAAAGTAGCGGTCGGTCGGCCTGGTCGGTATGCCGTCGATACTGTGACCGCGTGACCGCCGCCTGGCCACGAATTCCTCCGGATCGCGCCCAGCATAATATTTGACCAGCGTATCCCGCTCCCGCTCGAATTGCATGAACGGTACACCCCAGCCACAACTGGTCTGCACGCTTTCCACTGCGATATCGAAAATCTGCCTTGTGCCAGGCAGCAGGTTGAAATGCGCCGCTAGCTCTTCCCAACCGCGATCCTGCGGCAAAACCGGTTCGCCCGTCCCGTACAGCCGCAGGATAAGAGCGGGCTGTTCGAAGTTGCAAACCATGATCGTGATGCGCCCGTCCACTGTGAGATGGGCATGCGTTTCATTCCCCGATCCGGCGACATCCAGATAAGCTACGCGGTTCGGTCCGAGCACGCGGAACGTGTCATAACCCTTCGGGCTCAGATTGATCCGTCCATCCTTCGCCGCGGTGGCGACGAAGAAGACCGGCTGCTTTGCCAGCATAGCGATATGTTCATCGGCAAGCCGGTCGAAGAATTCCGCCATCAGAGGAAATCCCGGACCGTCTTCATGAAACGGTCGAACTGGTCGTGATGCAGCCAGTGACCCGCATTCTCGAATTCGATCACCTCGGCATTGGAGAAGTGGTCGAGCCGGCCGTCGCCTTCCGGGTTCGAAGCCCAACTGTCGGCGCCGTAGAGCAGCAGCGTGGGGGCCGTAATCGCCGCCCAGGTCTGGTGCAGGAACTGGTCGGCGATATCCTCCACCGCCCAGACATTGAGATGCGGATCGAACTTCCAGCTATACGTGCCGTCCTCATTGCGGTTGACCCCATGGATGGTGAGGTGCCGCGCTTGGCTCTCGGTGAGGTAGCTGTTTTCCTCGATCATCCGCGCGAAGGCGGATTCGATGCTCTCATATTTGCGCGGGATCCGGCCCGAAGCGGCGCGCTTCTTGCCGATCCATTCGTTGAGCCGCTCGGGATAGCTCTTCGCACGCATCTCCGCCTGCCGCTTGGGGCTGGGGCCGAGCCCTTCGATCGCGACGATCTTGGTGACCATTTCGGGGAAGGTCCCGGCATAGCGCAGCGAAACATTGCCGCCCATCGAATGGCTGACGATCGTCACCGGCCCCACACCGAGCTGGTGGACCAGCTGCGCAAGGTCATAGACCATGTCGTTGGCGGAATAATTACCGTCGCTGACCCAGTCGCTGTCGCCGTGGCCGCGGTGGTCCATCGCCACCACGTGCCAATCGTCGCGCAATTGTTCGGCGACCCAATCCCAACTGCGCGCATGGTCGCGCCCCCCATGGACGAGCACGAGCGGCGGCTTCCCGCGATTGCCCCAGTCGAGATAGTGCAGCCTGAGCCGCTGCGAAATGAAGGTCTGCGAAGTCGGTCCGGCGTGAAGCGTCATGGCGCTGCAATGCCGCCTTGATGCGCCTGCCGCAAGCCTACCGCTCCTTCGTCGCCGAGAAGGTTAGGTCGGGGTTCTTTTCCTGCTGGTAGTTCACGTCCCACGGGCTCTTGGCCATGAACACCAGATCGCCGTCGCGATCCTTGGCAAGGTTCGACAGATTGAATTTCTCGAATTCGCTCAGCGCTTTATCGTCGCCCTTGATCCAGCGGGCGGTGGCGAAGGGCGATGCTTCGAGCTTGGCCTCCACCTTGTATTCGGCGGACAGGCGGCTGATCAGCACGTCGAGCTGAAGCTGGCCGACCACCCCGATGATCCACTGGCCGCCGATCTCGGGATAGAAGACCTGAATCACGCCCTCTTCGCTCAAGTCGTCGAGCGCCTTGCGCAGTTGCTTGGTCTTGGTCGGATCGACCAGCGCGACGCGCCGCAGAATCTCGGGCGCGAAGTTGGGCAGGCCGGTAAAACGGATCGCATTCTTCTCGCTCAGCGTATCGCCTACGCGCAGCGTGCCGTGGTTGGGAATGCCGATGATGTCGCCCGGCTCAGCGGTGTCCGCAACCTCGCGGTCCTGCGCGAAGAACAGGATCGGTGAATGGATCGCCACCGGCTTGCCGAGGCCCGACGGCGTCAGCTTCATGCCGCGTTTGAAGGTGCCCGAAACCTGCCGCATGAAGGCGATGCGGTCGCGGTGGTTGGGGTCCATGTTCGCCTGGACCTTGAAGATGAAGCCCGTCACTTCACCATGGTCCGGCGCAATCTGCTCCTCGCCCGCGGGCTGAGGCCGGGGTGGCGGGGCATATTTCGCGATCGCTTCGATCAGCTCGGTGACGCCGAAATTCTTGAGCGCCGAACCGAAATAGACCGGCGTGAGATCGCCGCCCCGATAGGCTTCGAGGTCGAATTCGGGATAGCCGATCTGCGCCAGTTCGATGTTCTCGGCAAAGCGTTCGGGGATTTGCGGATCGCAGTCGCGCGTGCCTTTGAACTCCTTACTCGGCCCCTCGGGCCGCGCGACGCAACCGGTGGCGAAGTCGAGCACGCCTTCGAACTCTCCGCCCATACCGACCGGATAGGCCTGCGGGCTGACGTCGAGGGCCAGCATATCGGCGATCTCATCAAGCAATTCGAAGACCGGGCGGCCTTCGCGGTCGACCTTGTTGACGAAAGTGATGATCGGAACGCTGCGCAACCGGCAGACTTCGAACAGTTTGCGCGTCTGCGGCTCGATACCCTTGGCCGCGTCGATCACCATGATGGCGGAATCGACCGCCGTCAGCGTGCGATAGGTGTCTTCGGAAAAGTCCTCGTGCCCCGGCGTGTCGAGCAGGTTGAAGGTGATACCCTCGCGCTCGAAGGTCATCACACTCGACGTCACCGAAATGCCGCGCTGCTGCTCGATCTTCATCCAGTCAGAGCGCGCGCGCCTTGCCTGCCCGCGCGCCTTGACCTCGCCCGCAAGATGGATCGCGCCGCCGGTCAGCAGCAGCTTTTCGGTGAGCGTCGTTTTACCCGCGTCGGGGTGCGAGATGATCGCGAATGTGCGGCGGTCTGACATGGTCTCTTTTCCTACCCTCCCGTTCGCATCGAGCGAAGTCGAGATGCGTTCAGGCCATCCGTGTCTCGACTTCGCTCGACACGAACGGAGGCGAGCGTTGATGGGTTAATGGTGTTCGCGCGCGACGCGGAAGCCCGCGAAGTCCTGGCTTACCGGCATCAGTTCGATGCGGTTTATATTGAGGTGCGGGGGCAGTTCGGCGATCCACTTTATGGTGTCGGCAATGTCCTGACCGGTCATTGGATCGGCGCCGCGATAGAGATCGTCGCTTGCATTCTGGCTGCCGGTCCGCACCAGCGTGAATTCGGTCTCTACCATGCCCGGCTCGATGCTGGTCACCCGAACGCCGGTGCCGTGAAGGTCGGCGCGCAGGGCCAGCGTGAAGTGGTTCGCAAAGGCCTTGGAGCCTGCATAGACGTTGCCGCCCGGATAGATGTAGCTGCCCGCGACCGAGCCGATGGCAATGATCGCGCCCTTGCGTTCGATCAGGGTGGGCAACAGCTTGCGCGTCAGCACCACCATGGCCGTTACGTTGGTGTCTATCATGGTTTGCCAGTCCGCCAGGTCCGCTTCCTGCGCAGGCGACAAGCCCTGGGCTAGGCCGGCATTATTCACCAACAGGTCGATGCCCGCGAACTCTTCGGGCAATGCCGCAATCGCCGCGTCCATCGCCTCGGTATCGCGCACGTCGAAACAGGCGGCATGGACCTTGTCCGCGCCGAGTTCGTCAACCAGCGCGTCGAGCCGTTCCTTGCGCCGCCCCGTCGCGACGCAGCGCCAGCCACTGGCGATCAATGTGCGAACCGTTGCTTCGCCAATTCCCGCGGTGGCTCCGGTTACGAGTGCCGTCTTCATCCGCGCAGCTCCGCGCCTTGCTTGGCTGCGGCGGCGACGACCTTGTCCGAGATCGCCTTGATCTCCGCATCGGTGAAGCTCTTCTCGCCGGGTTGCAGCACGATCTCGACCGCAACCGACTTCTTGCCCTCGGGCACGCCCTGTCCGGCAAAGACATCGAATACACGCGCCGAAACGATGGTTTGCTTGTCCGCGCCCTTCACCGCACGCACCAGGTCGGCGGCGGGGAGGTCTACCGGAACGAGGAAGGCGAAATCGCGATGCAGCGCCTGCAAGGCGGGCGGCGCGTAGGCTGCCCGCGCGAAGCTTCCACCGCGCTTTTTCGGCGGAACCGCATCGAGAAATAGCTCGACCGCCATCACCGGCCCGTCGATGTCGAAGATTTTCAGCGTTTTGGGATGCAGCGCGCCGAAGCGGGCGAGCACATTTTTGGGGCCGAGCCGCAAAGTGGCCGACTGTCCCGGATGGAACTGGTCGCCCGCCTCGCCCATAACCATGAGATTACCGACAGGCGCACCAGCGGCTTCGAGCAGCGCCAGAGCCTCGGCCTTGGCATCGTAGGCGTCGAAGCTCTTGGCTTTACCTGTCGACCAGCCGCGCGGCATCTTGTCGCCCGCAAGCACGACGCCGAGCGTCGGCTTTTCGTCGCTCGCCCCGCCAGATCCGTGGAAATAACGCCGTCCGATCTCGAACAGGCGGGTACTGTCCGCCCCGCGATCGGCATTGCGCTTTGCCGCGGAAAGCAGGCCGGGGATGAGCGAGGGGCGCATCGCCTTCATGTCTTCGCTGATCGGGTTGTCGAGCACCCAGAGCTGCGCACTATCCGCAAAATGCTCGGCTTCGGATGTGGGCAGGAAGGACCAGGTGATCGCTTCGTTCAATCCGCGTGCAGCGGCAGCGCGGCGCAGCTTGCGCTCGGCTTGCTGCAACGGGGTTGCGGTTGGCAGCGCGACACCAGGACGACGTGGAAGCGGCTCGCTTTCGACCTCGTCGATGCCGTGGATACGCACCACTTCCTCGACCAGATCGGCCGGGCCCTCGATATCGTGGCGGCGCGGCGGACAGGCGACCGTCCAGTCGTCGCCCACTGCGAAATCCAGCGAGGTGAGGATGGCGCGCTGCTCGTCATGGGGAACAGCCAGACCGCCAAGACGCTCGGTCAGATCGGGGTCGAACTCGACCGCGCGTGCGTCTGTCGGCGGCGTACCGGCGCGGACGACCTCGGTCGGCTCGCCGCCGCAGGTCTCAGTGATAAGACTGGTCAGGATCGCAAGCCCATCGTCGAGGAATTCCGGATCCACACCGCGCTCGAAGCGCGTGCGCGCATCCGAAGCGAGGCCGAGCTTGCGGCCCGTCACACCGATTCGCTCGGGATCGAAATAGGCGATTTCGAGGAGGACATCGGTCGTCGCTTCGCTCGCTCCCGAATGTTCGCCGCCCATGATCCCGGCAATATCGTGCACGCCCTTGTCGTCGGCGATCACGGTCATCGTCTCGTCGAGCGTGTAGGTCTTCTCGTTCAGCGCCTCGACCGTTTCACCATTACCGGCGCGGCGCGCGACGACCGCGCCCGAAAGCTTCGCCAGGTCATAGACATGCGCCGGGCGACCGAAGGCCAACATCAGATAGTTGGTCGCATCGACCAGCGCCGAAATCGGTCGCTGGCCTGCCGCGATCAAGCGGCGCTGCATCCATCCGGGCGACGGCCTCGTATTGTCGACGCCGCGAATGACGCGGCCGTAGAATGCCGGGCACCCTTCCGGATCGTCCGTGCGGATTTCCACCGGGCACGGATCGCGCGCCTCGATGTCCGACGCTTCGACCGGCTTGAATGTGCCGAGACCCGCCGCAGCGAGATCGCGGGCAATGCCCTGAACGCCCATGCAGTCCGGGCGGTTGGGCGTGATCGCCACGTCGAAGACCGGCGATGCTTCGTGATATTCGGCAAAGGTCTGGCCGACCGGCGCATCCTCGGGCAATTCGATAATGCCGTCATGCTCTTCGCCCAGTTCGAGCTCGCGCACCGAACACATCATGCCGTTCGATTCGACGCCGCGGATCGCGCTCTTGCGCAGTTCCATGCCATTGGCCGGAACCACCGCGCCGGGCAGGCCGAGCACGCCCTTCATGCCCGCGCGCGCATTGGGCGCACCGCAGACGACCTGCAGCGGATCGCCCTCGCCCGTGTCGACGGTCAACACCTGCAGCTTGTCGGCGTCGGGATGCTTGGCCGCCGTCAGCACCTTGGCCACGCGAAAGCCGGCCAGCTTGTCGGCCGGATCCTCGATACCCTCGACCTCGTGGCCGATCCGGTTCAGCGCAGCAGCAATGTCCGCCACCGAAGCGTCGGTGTCGAGGAAATGCCTGAGCCATTCGAGCGAGAACTTCATGCTTTCGCTCCCACGCCGGCGGAAAGGGTCGGCTGATCGAAGGGCGAGAAGCCGTAATGGTCGAGCCAGCGCTGGTCGCCGTCGAAAAAGGCGCGCAAATCATCCATCCCGTATTTGAGCATGGCGAGGCGGTCGACGCCCACGCCGAAGGCGAAGCCTTGCCATTCGTCGGGGTCCAGCCCCGCGAACTCGATCACGCGGGTATTGACCATGCCGCTGCCGAGCAATTCCATCCAGCCGTGACCCGGTGCATCGCCGTCACCGCCCAGAACCCGGCGACCCTTCACGTCCTGCCAGCCGACATCGACCTCGACCGAAGGTTCGGTGAAGGGGAAGTAGGAGGGGCGCAGGCGAAGCACGATGTCGTCGCGCTCGAAAAAAGCCTTCAGGAAGGTTTCGAGCGTCCATTTGAGATGACCGAGGTGAATGGCCTTGTCGATTACCAGGCCCTCGACCTGATGGAACATCGGTGTGTGCGTTGCGTCGCTATCGCTGCGATAGACGCGGCCCGGCGCGATAAGGCGGATCGGCGCGCCGTTTTCGACCATCGAGCGGATTTGCACTGGCGAGGTATGCGTGCGGAGCAGCATGCGATTCCCGTCCGCGTCGCGGTGGTTGTCGCCGAAATAGAACGTATCGTGCATCGCCCGGGCAGGATGCGTCTCGGCCATGTTGAGCGCGGTGAAATTGTGCCACTCATCCTCGATCTCGGGACCGGTCGCGACCGAGAAACCGAGGTCGGCGAAGATTTCCGCCAGTTCATCCATCACCTGGCTGACCGGATGGACCGACCCTTTCGGCGCTTCGGGCGCAGGCAGCGTGAGGTCGAGGATTTCCGTCGCGAGCCGCGCGTCGAGCTCCGCGTCCTCCAGCATGGTCTTGCGCACCGCGATGGCGTCGGCGGTTTCGGTCCGCAGTCCGTTCAGCAGTGGTCCCTGTACCTGCCGCTCCTCCGGAGTCATCTTGCCGAGCGTTTTCATCAGCCCGGAGATTGAGCCCTGCTTGCCGAGGAATTCGATCCGCAGCGCTTCGAGGGCCGCAGCATCGGGAGCATTTTCGATCCGCGTCAGCGCATCGGTCTTGAGTTGATCTAGGTCGGTCATTCTGTCTGGCTTGGAAATGTCGGAATTACGTGCTCGCGCCCTCTAGCCGCTTAGGCGCCGCATCCCAAGTCCCGATTGGCCAGGCCGCTCGATCGAGATGCCGGGGAATGGACCATCGAATTGCGCCCCGTCACAGCGACGGAAGTTTCGAGGACCGATCCCGTTTCCTCGTCGGATCTCGAGCGGGGATAGGGCGAGGCTCGGCAAGATGCGCTGGCGGCGCGGAAAGGCGCGCTGCGGGAACCCGTCTCACGACACACGTCCGCTATTCGCCGCCGTGTGGCGGAGGAGACTTGTGGAGAACCTGCATCGCCTCGCCCGCAATCGCCGCACGAGCATGGGCCGCGGCCATCAGTACCGGATGCGGCAAGCTGGCATATTCGCTGGGCGACATGATCATGAAGCGTCTGAAATCACGAACGAAATGGGCCTGATCGTGGTAGTGACTGTCGAGCGTGTCGATCCATTTGAGCGACGGGTCGAGCATGAACTTGGCAAGGCTGCGGACGAATCGCTGGCGACGCAGCAGCAATTGCGGGCCGAAGCCGAACACCCTGCTACAGAACCGCTCCATCGTGCGCGTGCTCATGCCAAGTGTCTGAGCGAGCTCCGTCACGCTATGGAACCGCGGATCGGTAATCGCCTCCTCGATCCGCAGCAATCTCGCATCACGCGCGCCCTCACCCACAGCGGGCTCGGCCAGCAACGCATCCAGCTCGCCGATCATGGCGTCGCGCTCGGCAACCAGATCGCCATCTCCATCGAGGACGCAGGCGCACAATTTGCGCAGCCGCGTGAGAGCAGGATCGGTTTCCACATCGGCGTAGCGATCCGCATAGGCGCTCGCCGGAGCATCCGTCAGCCGAGCCCAGCCGAGCGGCAGGAAGCCGATGCCCCACGACCGCCCCCTGGTGGCCCGGAAATGAGTGGTTACGCTGGTAGGCCCCGCCATAACCGCCCGCGGTACGCGTTCGAGAGGTCCGTCGCCCATTCCCGCCTCGATCGTGCGTTTGGGAATCAGGCGCAGATTGGCCCATTCGGGGTGCAGCCAATCCTCCACCACATCGTCCTCGCCGCCGCCCGAAATCTCGAGATGATAAAGCGTCGTGACGAAGGGGCGAAGATGTTCCGGGGGGAGGAAAAATCGCAAGGCAATCGCTGGAGACATACCCCCGATCGTCATTGTCGCATCGCCCCGCAGGCGAGGCGCGCAGCACGCTGATTGGCCGACTTTAAGAACAGATCGATCATCCCGTTTCGGTTACAGCTATAACAGCGTTTTACGATCTCGCTCGAGGTGAAGCGAGAGTCGACGCCGGCGCCCCCCATACCCGTTTGCGATCGACCATGAAGGCGTCCATCACCGGATGTGGTTGTGCCGCATATTCGCTAGGTGAGCAGCCCATGAAAGCGTGGAATTCGTGCACGAAATGCGACTGGTCGTGATAGTGACGGTCGATCACGGCCGACCAACTCGTTCCCGGTTCCAGCATGAAGGCCGCAAGGCTGCGCATCAGCCGCTGCCGCCTCAGCAGCAGGCGTGGGGAAAACCCGAAGTGGCGGGCACACAGGCGTTCAAGCGTTCGCTTGGACATACCGCTGCGTTGCGCGAATTCATCGACATGGAGAAGGCGCGGATCGGTCATAACCTCGTGCACCTTTTGGATACGTGCGCTGTCGCGCGGGGGGGCGGCCAGCTTGCGGAAGAATTCCGTCAGGAATGCAAACTGCTCCTCGTCCGAATACTCGCGCGAACACAAGGCTTCGCACAACGGCGCGAAGCGCGAAAAATGCGGGCTCGCTTCACCATCGACAATCGTATTGGCGTGATCGGCGGCGTGCACACCCACGAAGCGCGCCCAACCTTGCGGGGACAGGCCCATACCCCACATGCGCGTTCTACCGAGGAGAAAGTGCGTGGGGCAGGATGTCGGACCGGTTGCCTGGAACCGCGCGCCCGACACCTTGGGTCCATCGGGAATTTCCGCCGTTGGCGCATTTTCGGAGAAGAAGCGCAAATTGGACCATTCGGGCTGGAGCCAGTCTTCGAGCACCTCGCCTTCAGGCAGAGTTACTTCCAGCCGGTAAACGGTCGTGAAACAAGGCGCCAGATCGTCCGGCGGTGCGAAAAAGCGCACATCTATACTGTTCTGACCGATCAATCGCCCCCTCCAACAACATAGGTGAATATACCTAGTTATGGAGCGACGACAAGCGCTTACGAAACAAAAAGGGCGCTCCTTGCGGAGCGCCCTCTGGAATTCGCTGCAACTTGCGGGATTAGGCCGGGAGAGCCTTCTTCGCCTGCTCGATGATTGCCTTGAAGGCAGCCGCTTCGTTCATGGCGAGATCGGCCATCACCTTGCGATCGAGTTCGATCCCGGCGAGCTTCGTGCCGTGCATGAACTGCGAATAGGTCAGGCCTTCCGCGCGAACCGCAGCATTGATTCGCTGGATCCACAGAGCGCGGAAGTTGCGCTTCTTAACCTTGCGGTCGCGGTACGCATACTGACCGGCCTTTTCGACCGCCTGACGTGCGACGCGGATGGTGTTCTTGCGACGGCCGCGATAGCCCTTCGCCTGATCCAATAGACGCTTGTGCTTCTGGCGCGTGGTGACGCCGCGTTTGATGCGAGGCATTTCGTATTCTCCTTAATTCGCGCTCAGTCGAGGCCGTAGGGCGCCCACTTTTTCACCGTTTTGCTGTCGGCTTCCGACAGGACGGTGGTGCCGCGGTTCTGGCGAATATACTTCGCATTGTGGCTGATCAGGCGGTGGCGCTTGCCGGCCACACCGTGCTTGACCTTGCCGGTTGCGGTGATCTTGAAGCGTTTCTTCACACCGCTTTTGGTCTTCAGCTTGGGCATTTTCATCTCCTTGACAGAGACACGTCGCGCCAGCCCTGGCAGCCCTTACGGCCAGACCGGCGGTGAATCACGTGTCGGTGAAGGGCGCGCATCTAGCGGTTCTGCGTGCAAAAGCAAGTCAGAAGTGGGCTAAATATCCGCCATCGACCGCCAGCGCATGGCCGGTAATGTAACTGGCCTCGGGCGAGGCGAGGAAGGCGACCGCGCCGGCGATTTCGTGCGGCTCCCCCCAGCGACCGAGCGAGGTGCGGCGTGCAAGGTGCTGCGCGATGTCGGGATCGTCGGCCATTGCCTCATTCGCTTCGGTCGCGAAATAGCCCGGTGCGACGGCATTCACCGTGATCCCGGCATGCCCGAGTTCGGCGGCGAGCGCGCGAGTCAGCGCCGCCAGCCCGCCTTTGCTGGCGGTATAAAGCACGTCGCCGCGCGCAATATCGGCAGCGATCGAAGTGATGTTGACGATCCGCCCATATTTGCGCGCCTGCATCAACGGTACCGCGCGGCGCGCCAGATCGAACGGGGCCACCAGATTCGTGGCGAGCATCGCGGCCATGTCGTCGCGCCGGAGCTGGTCGAGGGGACGCCGGTCGCGCTGCCCGACATTGTTGACGAGGATGTCGAGCCCGTCTTCAGCAAGCAGGGCGAAGGACTCGCCGGTTGTGCCATCGTCGGAAATATCGAAGGGCAGCGGCCGCGCGCCATCGCCGATCCGCTTTGCCGCCTTTTCCAGCGAAGCCGGGTCGCGGCCGTTGAGCCAGACGGTCGCACCGTCTTCGACCAGTCGCCGAGCAATTTCAAAGCCCAGCCCGCGCGCCGCCCCGGTAACCAGCGCGATCCGCCCTGCGAGCGTGTCAGTCACACCAGGCACCGGCGCATCAGACGGGCATGGCAGAGATGCTGCACATCTGCTCGAGTCCGTGCTTCATCGCCGCCTTGACGACGAGCAGTGCCACCGGATTGGGCCACCCCAGTTGAGTGACAAGCAATCCGGCGAGTAGAGTGAGGACCTTCTCGAGATCCCCGCTCTGCGCAAGTTGGTCGTATGTGCCGCATACGAGATTTTTCGCCTCGTTCCACAACTGACGAAAGATCGCCTTTCCCTTTGCCACCACGTCGCTCCACAGGCCCGCGGCGTGCATTTCCCCCACCATCTCCGCCTTCGTAGCGAAGCCACCATTTGCGACACCGGCGATCCCAACTTGCGCGGCGGCGGATGCATCGTGAAGCGCAATGTTCGCCATGAGCTCGTCTTCGCTAAACGACAATAGCTTCGCACGATCCGATGCGCTGATCTCGATCTCGCTCATACCCCGTCTTCTCCTAGCGGCGATCTTCTCATCCGCCCTTACCTCACCCCATCGCTTCGAGCACGTCCTCCAGTCGCGCGGAATCGCCCAAAGCGATCACACGGCCATCGCTGTTCGCATCCAGAGGGTTGCCCTGCCAGTCGCTCATCATACCGCCCGCGCCCTCGACTACAGGAACCAGAGCCGCGAAATCGTGGAGCTTGAGGCCTGCCTCGACGACTACATCGACATGGCCCGAGGCGACCAGCGCGTAATTGTAGCAATCGCCGCCATAGATGATCTTGCGTTCGGCAACCGATTTGACGACGCCCATGAAGGCATCGACATCATCGCCTGCAAACTGATGCGGGGTGGTGGTGGCCAGCACGGCGTCGGACAGCTCTTTGCAGGCCACGGCCCGCACCGGCTTGCCGTTGAACGTCGTACCTTCTCCGATGCGCCCGACCCACCGCTCTTTGGCGATGGGCTGATCGATCACGCCCAGTACCGGCCAGCCATCCTGCATCAGCGCGATCAGCGTGCCGAAAATCGGCCGCCCCGCAATGAAGCTGGTGGTGCCGTCGATCGGGTCGAGCACCCATTGCCGGCCGGCATTTTCGTTGCGAGTCCCATATTCCTCGCCGATAATCCCGTCGTCGCCGCGTTCGGCCTCGATGATCGCGCGCATCGCAGCTTCGGCAGCGCGATCGGCCTCGGTCACGAAACTGCGGTCGGCCTTCTGCTCCTGCGACCATTCGCCGCGAAACAAGGGCCGAATGGCTGCGCCGGCGGCATCGGCAAGACGATTGGCAAGGGCGAGATCGGCGCTGGAAGCCATGCCTAGTCGAACAGCGAGCTGACCGAGCTTTCGTCGGCGATCCGGCGCACTGCCTCGCCGATCAGAGGGGCGATTGTGAGGATGCGGATGCGTTCGGAATCCTTGGCGGCATCGGTCGGGCGAATCGAATCGGTGATCACCAGCTCTTTCAGCGCGGAGCCGTCCACTCGCGCCACCGCGCCTCCCGAAAGCACGCCGTGAGTGATATAGGCCGCGACCGATGCCGCGCCCTGGTCGAGCAGCGCCTGCGCCGCATTGCACAGCGTTCCGCCCGAATCGACAATGTCATCGATCATGATGCAATGACGGCCCGAAACGTCGCCGATGATGTTCATCACCTCGCTTTCGCCCGGGCGATCACGGCGTTTGTCGACGATTGCCAGCGGAGCGTTGTCGAGCCGCTTGGCGAGAGCGCGGGCGCGGACCACACCGCCGACATCGGGCGAAACCACCATCAGCTCTTGATCGCCGTAACGCGCCTGAATGTCCGCCGCCATGACCGGCGCGGCAAAGAGGTTGTCGGTCGGGATGTCGAAGAAGCCTTGGATCTGCCCTGCATGCAAATCCACCGCAAGGACCCGGTCGGCCCCGGCCTCGGTAATGAGATTCGCCACCAGCTTGGCCGAGATCGGCGTGCGCGGACCGGGTTTGCGATCCTGACGGGCATAGCCGAAATAGGGAACAACCGCCGTGATCCGCCGCGCCGATGCGCGTTTGAGCGCATCGATGCAGATCAGCAGCTCCATCAGGTTGTCGTTCGCCGGATAGCTGGTCGACTGGACCACGAAGACGTCTTCGCCGCGCACGTTTTCGTGAATCTCGACGAAAATTTCCTCGTCGGCAAAGCGGCGCACCTGCGCATCGACGAGGGGCATTTCGAGATAGCCTGCAATCGCGCGAGCAAGCGGCAGGTTCGAATTGGCGGCCATGATCTTCATGCGGCGAATCCTTGGGAGCTAGCAGTGCGCCCCGCCTAGCCGAGCGTCATGGGATTGCAACACGGCGGTGAGGGTTTTGAAGAGTCTTAAGACCGCACGCCCTGCCGCCATCCGCCACCAAGGTCACTTCGAGTGATGTTCGCCCTTGATCCAGCGCACAGTGCCGCTCGATGCACGCATCACCACGCTTTCCGTCGTCATGCGGCCCCCGCGCAGATATTTCACGCCTTCGAGCAGGGAGCCGGAAGTCACTCCGGTTGCGGCGAAGATGCAGTCGCCCTTTACCAGATCGTCACGGGTATAGATGCGGTCCAGATCCCCGATGCCCCATTTGGCCGCACGCGCCTTCTCAGCGTCGTTGCGGAACACCAGGCGTCCGTTGAAC